>JAYEHB010000385.1:0-41080 GCA_034659375.1 Thermodesulfobacteriota bacterium | reverse complement strand
CTGAGCAGACCTATTGTCAATGGATATTGAGGTACATCCTATTTTTCGTTGGTAAAATCCATCCCCGGGACCTTGTGGCTCACCATGTGGAGCGTTTTCTGTCAGATCTGGTGGTTAAGGGAGAGGTATCCGCATCCACCCAGCGCCAGGCCTTGAATGCCATTGTTTTTCTTTACCGTGAGGTGCTTGATCTCCCTTTGGAAGAAAAAATCATGCCCATACGTTCCAAGAAAAAACCAATGTTACCTACTGTGCTTGGCAAAGAAGAAATAAAATTTTTTTTCAGCACATTGAGGGAATCCACGCTTTGATGTCAAAGACAGACTCATTATTAAAGCATGGAAGCCATATAATCCACACCGTTTTTAAACATTTTAATACCACTGGTAATGCCGGTATCCATCTCTTTACCCTGGCTTTTAAGCTGCTGTTTTTTCCTTGTCCAGTCAGGGTGATTTGTAAAATGGTTAAATGCTTCGGGATGGGGCATGAGTCCGAAAATTCGCCCTGTGGGATCGCAGATACCTGCTATGTCATAAATTGAGCCATTGGGATTCAGGGGAAAACTCTTTTCAGCAGAAGAACCGTCTTTATCAGCATACCTTAATACCACCTGATTGTTTGCCATAAGCTGATCAATTATTTCAGGCTCTGCAACAAACTTACCCTCACCATGACGAACAGGCAGATCAATAACCTCCATATCCTTTGTAAAAACGCAGGGACTTTGCTGATTTGATCTAAGATGCACCCACTGGTCTCTGAAATTACCACAATCGTTCCATGTAAGAGCAACAGTTCTGGCTCTGTAATCATTGTTTAAACCAGGAAGCAGACCAAGGTTAACCAGGGTCTGGAAACCATTGCAGATTCCCATGACAAGTCTGCCCTTTTCAATAAAAGAGAGAAGCTTTGCACCAATATGTTTTTTCAGCTTAAGGGCCTGAACAACTCCTGCGCCATGGTCATCACCCCAGGAAAAGCCTCCGCCAAAGGCAAGAATTTGAAAATCATCAAGATCTTCTTTACCATTAATCAGGGAATTAATATGAACCCTTTTTGCCTCAGCCCCTGCAAGTTCAAATGCAAAAGCTGTCTCAATATCACAATTTAATCCAAATCCTGTAAGAACCAGTGCTTTGACCCTTTTCATATAACCCCCATGGCAGAATGTTCTGCCATAACGAAAAATGAAACTCCATTTATTTCAGCCAGTACCCGCTTGTTCCCAAGCTGGAGCTTGGGAACGAGATCGTTAAATCCTGTTAAAACCAGTACCCTCACTTTTTTCATATCATATCCCCCAGAGGCTCTGTAAAGGCCTTTTCAAGCATGTCAACGGACATTTCTGTAATCATATCCCCATCAAGCCCTTTTATCATCATATTAAAATGTGAATCTGTTACCTTTCCTGCAAAAGAGCATGCCATTCCTTTGAACAACTTTTCAAAAACGCTTCTGTTTTCCGGTGCAATGGTAACAATAAATCTTCCCTGTGATTCAGAAAAAAGAATTTTTGCATTATCAAGTTTTCCTCTAATATCATCTGCCGGTACTTTGGAGAGATCAAAATCAATACCTAACCCTCCGGCCATGGCAGACATGGCAATATGAACGCCAAGCCCGCCCCTTGATACTGCATGGGCAGAAGCGACTATCTCCTGATCAATTGCCTTTTCAAGGGCCTTATATACAACTTTGAATTTTTCAAAATTTACTTTGGCAACATTAAGACCTGTTTTTCCAAGAAGTTCGTAATACTCTGATGCACCAAGCTCATTTTTTGTAACACCAAGAATATAAACAAGATCCCCACTGGTTTTTGGCTCCATTGTAATGCATTTTGTCACATCCTCAATCACTGAAGTTGCAGAGAACTGCACAGTCTCAAGGGCTGAAACCTTTACACGTTGACCATATTTCCCTGTAAGATGCCCGTCAACATACATGGAATCCTTACCCGAAAGAAGGGGAATCTCATAGGCAAGGCATGCCTGTTTCAATGCTCTGCATGCCCTTACAAGCTGGGCTGCCTTGAATTTACCGTCCGGGTTCTTTTCAGGGTGAAAAGCAATATCAGGCCAGCAGAAATTATCAACCCCGCCAATATGGTCCAATGTTCCTCCAACTGCTATCAAACGTCTTACAGCTTCATCAATGGTGCATGTCATCATATGAAATGAATCAATCTTTGAATACCATGGTAAGAGAGCCTGGGAAAAAGCAAGACCTTTGCCGGATTTAAGCAGGGGCCTTATCACAGAGGCATCTGACTGTATATTGTTTTTTACTCCCCCAAGGGGTTTTATCACACTTCCCCCCTGGACCTCATGGTCATACTGCCTTGTTATCCACTCTTTTGAACATATATTCGGCCTTGAGAGCATATCACATAAAAGTGTTTCAAAGTCATTGGGGCTGCCCAGGACAGGCTCTGTCAAACCTCTTAATTCCGGTGAAAGCCATTGAGCATCAAACTCCCATCCTGGAAAGCCTTTTTCCAGAAGATCCATATCAATATAGGCACATGTTTTGTCATTATACTTGATATGGAGCTTGCCTGTATCTGTATATCTGCCAATAACAGTACTCTCAACAGCATGTTCCTCTGAAAGTTCCATGAATCTTTCAATATTTTCAGGTTTTACAGAGATGGTCATGCGCTCCTGGGATTCAGATATCCATATCTCCCACATGTCAAGACCTTCATACTTAAGGGGCACTTTGTCAAGCCACACTTCGCAGCCGTTGCTTATCATGGCAGATTCACCAACAGAGGAGGACAACCCGCCGCCGCCATTATCTGTGATAAACTGGAAAAGCCCTTTATCCCTGGCAATGAGTAGAAAATCGTGCATCTTTTTCTGGGTATAGGGATCTCCTATCTGAACATGGCCTGCCGGTGTATTTTCAGAATAACTTTCCGAGGAGACTGTAACTCCGTGGATTCCATCCTTGCCAACCCTGCCTCCGCTCATGACAATGAATTCCCCTTTAGATGTCTCTTTTGTATGGCTTGGTTTTTCAGGAATCTCTCCGCAGACAGCTGCCCTTTGTTCATCTCCAGAAATTCTTTTTTGAGCAGGGTCTGGTTCACCCGGCACCTTTGCCGGCATGATTCCAAGGGCTGTGACAAATACAAGGCTTTTTCCCATGTAACCTGAATTAAAAAGAGTCTGTCCAAATGTTGTTGGAACACCGCTCTTGTTTCCTCCATCCTTGACCCCCTCGATGACCCCGTCAAGCAGTCGTCTTGGATGAAGGGGAGGTTTTAACGGTCCCTTATAGTCAATATCACCAACACAAAAACCATAACTTCCCATGATAAGCCTTGAACCCATGCCGGTTCCCATGGGATCACGGTAAACTCCCACGATGCCTGTGATTGCACCGCCATAGGCCTCCATGTTGGATGGAGAGTTATGGGTCTCTCCTGTTATTACATAGTTGTTGTTTTCATCAAATTTCCCAACACCTGCATTATCCCACAGCACAGAAACCACCCACTCTTTTTTCTCTTTAAGCCTTAGGGTCGGCTCCTCAATAAATGTTTTAAAAAGACTTTTTTCCACACTTTTTTCGCCTGTTTCAACATCCTGATACCTAAACAGACCTCTGAAGGTATTGTGGTTGCAATGATCACTGCGTGCCTGGGATATATACTCAATCTCCACATCCGTGGGTTCATTAAGCCCCATCTCTTTTCTTGATTGTTGTACTTTTTCATCCAGGAAATATTGACGAATCACAGGAATATCACTGGGATTTAATGCAAGATTTCTCTTGTCACTGATTCTTTGAAGCTCTTTGTCAGAATCAATATTAATAATTTTAAACTCTGGTTCATGGTCCAAAAGCACCTTTGCAGGTGTTGAACCGGCACCTTTTTTGCTGTCCCACTCTTTTTTTGAAAAAACCTTCCACTGCTGGATAATAGGATTTGCCAGAAGCTCTTTTGCTATTTTTTCAATATCTTCCAGGGCAAGTCCGTCTCCCGCAAGGCAATACCTTTTTGAGGTATAAATTCCCTCACCCGGCTTAAACTCTCTGTTAAGGATATCTTCCACAGCCTCAACAGCCGTGCTTGCAGGATTATCCCTCACGCCCGGACGCAGGCCAATCCAGATGCACCAGTCAAACTTAATATCAAGGGGAATTAAAGAAGAATAATGAATCACAGGATTGGTTAAAATCTCGTTCTTTATAAGATCAAGCTGATCCCTGTCAAGATCCGCCTCCAGGGTTACCAGGTTTACACTGCGTACATCTGAAATATTGATATTAAAGTAATCCAAAGCCTTTTTTTTAAGACTCTCTGCTTCTGCATCAACAAGCTCAGGTTTTAAAGCAACCTCTATACATGAGATCATATTATCCACCATTAACCATCCTGATTATATCATTATAAAAAACAAAAACCATCAGAGCAACCAGAAGTGCCATTCCAAACTGATTTGCCTTTTCACGAATGTTTTCACTTGCCGCTTTTCCTCTGACAGCCTCAATTCCAAAGAAAAAAAGATGACCGCCATCCAGCACAGGAACAGGGAAAAGATTGATAATTCCAAGGTTGATACTGAGCATTGCAATGAAAAAGGCAAAATTTGCCATGCCTGCCTTTGCCTGCTCTCCTGCCATCTGAGCTATCATTATGGGACCGCCCATATTATCTGAAGAGACAGTTCCATTTATCATTTTCACAACAGAGAGAACTGTTAATTCAATTATATCCCATGTTTTTTCAAAAGCTGCAAACATTGCCTGAAAAGGGTTAAGGGATTTGTGAAACACCTCTCCTGAAGCTGAGATACCGATCATATATCTCTCAACATCTTCACCAAATATATTTTTTGTTTTTTTTACTTCAGGCACCAGGGTGACGGGAAAGATGCTCCCTTTGCGCTGAATTAGAATTTCAACGGCCATGCCGTTACTTGCACCGATGAGATCAACCATGTCATCCCAGGAGTCGATTTTTTCCCCAAAAATGCCTTTTATCTCATCACCCTTTTCAATACCCGCTGCAAAAGCCGGTGTATTTTCAGTAACTTCACCCACCACAGGCTTTATCAGATAGAGTCCTGAAAACTGAAACAGTGCATAAAAAATCAAAATTGCCAGCAAAAAATTAAAGACAGGGCCTGCTGCAACAATGAGCATTTTCTGGTAGAGTTTTTTATGGTCAAAGGATATTGGAACATCCTCCTCTTTTATCTCAACCCCAGGCTCCTCGCCAACCATTTTCACATACCCGCCAAGGGGGATAATAGAGAGACAATACTCTGTAAAACCTTTTTTAATTTTATATACTTTTGGCCCAAAGCCTAAGGAAAAGGTCTCAACACCCACTCCAAAAAACCTTGCCACAAGAAAATGTCCAAGTTCATGAAAAAATATCAAAACACCCAGAACAATAACAAACGCCACTATTGAATGACCCATAATATAATCCTTGAAATCTGAAATTTGGGGTCACAGACTCAAAGCCGGTTCCTGATCAACAACATTGAACCACGAACCTGCCACTTTAATCTTCCTAATTTCTAATTTCTAATGTCTAATGTCTAATTTCTAATGTCTAATTTCTAATTTCTAATTTCTAATTTCTAATTTCTAATTTCTAATTTTCAATTTTCAATTTTCAATTTTCAATTTTAATGTTTTCCTTGCCCATGCATCAGCCTCAATAATATCTGAAATATCAGGAGAGTCAACGCTATTATGAAGCTCCATACATTTCTCAATTAATTTAAAAATAGCTGGGAAATCAATTTTTAATTCAAGAAAAGCTTTAACGGCAACCTCATTGGCTGCATTCATAACAGCAGGCATAGTCCCGCCTGTGCGGCATGCCTCCTTTGCAAAACCAAGGGAGGGAAATTTTTCATGATCAGGCTTTTCAAAAACAAGATTCTCCATTGCTGCAAAATCAGGAAAATTCAAGCCAGGCTCCAGCCGCTTTGGCCAGGAAAGAGCATAGGATATGGCAGCCTTCATATCAGGCAATCCCATCTGGGCCATTACTATACCATCTTTAAACCCCACCATGGAATGTACTATACTCTGGGGATGAACCAGCACCTCAACGGCAGAGACAGGAATATCAAAAAGATGAACAGCTTCAATAATCTCAAGCCCCTTGTTCATCATGGTAGCAGAATCAATACTTATCTTGCTGCCCATATTCCATGTGGGATGATTTAAAGCATGTTCAGGCAGAATATCCTTAAACTCTGAAATACTCTTTGTTCTAAAAGGACCACCCGATGCAGTAAGAAAAATTTTTTTAAAATCTTTTTGCCTGTTCCCCTCAAGGCACTGAAATATGGCACTGTGCTCACTGTCAACGGGCAAAATCTTAACATTTTTTTCCCTTGCCCGGGACATGACAATATCCCCGGCCATGACAAGGGTCTCCTTATTGGCCAGTGCGATCTCCCTGCCGGCATCTATTGCTGCTAAAGCCGGCATTAATCCTGCGGCACCCACCATGGCAAGCAGAACCATATCTGCACCACCATAGGAAGCAGCCTCTTCATACCCCTTGTCACCAAAAAGAATCCTGGTTTTAATTCCATCAAAGCCGGTTCCGTTTATCAACTTTTTCAGTTCCCCGGCACGCGTCTCATCAATAACCACTGCAAGTTCAGGCTTAAATTGTCGGATCTGTTCAGAAAGAAGGTCAACACTGTTTGCAGCGGCAAGTACCACAACATCAAACAGCTCCGGGTGCATTGCAGCAATCTCAAGGGTACTCCTTCCAATGGAGCCTGTGGAACCAAGAATGGATAATCTTTTCATATACCCCCCATGACGGATCGCTTTGCCACAACCAAAGATAAAACTCTGCCGCAAGCCTCGTTCCCAAGCTTCAGCCTGGAAACAAGGCCGTGGTTACAACTATCAGTAAAGTACATTGGACAAAATTTCATATCAAAAAGACCTTAAAAACATATGCAACAGGAACAGCAAAAAGCAGCCCGTCTATTCTATCGAGAATACCACCATGCCCAGGTAAAATCTTTCCTGAATCCTTTATATTACCTGCTCTTTTAAGGGCTGACTCAAAAAGATCGCCAATCTGTCCTGCTGCAGCTGCCACTGCGGCAAAAAGAACCACCATACATGGAGAAATTTCCGGCAGAAACAGTCTGCTAAAGACAATCCCCACAAGAACTGCTGCAAAAAGACCTCCTATGGCACCTTCAACTGTTTTTTTGGGACTGACCTTTGGAGCAAGGGCTCGTTTGCCGAAATTCATACCACAATAAAATGCACCTGTATCGCCTGCCCCAATAATAAGCCAGAGCCAGACAACCCACAAAGCTCCATTTTCTGAATTTCTTATGAGTACAAACATAGAGAGAAACAGAGGTATATAGACAACCCCCTGTATCTGTTTTGAAACAGAATCAAGAATGGAACTTTCCCTGGAAAAATCAGCAATAACTGTCATGGAGAGGAGTATGATATTCATGGCAAGAGCTGCCACTATAATTTGAATAGAGCCTGTCTGGGCACCTGCTATCAGTGCAAGGGCGACTCCATGGGCAAAAAATTTAATGGTTAATGGTATTTTACCTGATAAAGGGAACGATACAATTGAAAAATATTCTGTCATGGCAGCAACGGCAATAAAAGCCATGAGAATTGAAAAGAGCAGGGTACTTCCTTTTAAAATAATCAGAAAAAGAAGCGGAAGAAGAACTATTGCGGTGATCCATCGTTTGAGGTGCATACAACCTTTCCAAACCTGCGGTCCCGGGTTTGATATTCTCTTAAAATATTAACAAACTCTTTTTTTGTAAAATCAGGCCACAGAGTATCTGTAATAAAAATCTCAGTATATGCAGCCTGCCACAAAAGAAAATTACTAAGCCGCATCTCTCCACTGGTACGTATCAGGATATCAGGATCAGGCATATTTTTTGTGTAAAGATGATCACATATGCTCTTTTCAGAGATATCCCTGCACAGGATATCTCCAGCCTCAACCTTTTGTGCCAGTTTTTTTACAGCCCTTGTTATCTCTTCCCTGGCACCATAGCTTAAAGCAAGATTTACCACCAGCCCATTATTATTCCTGGTCTGGTCAATGGTTATATCAAGCTCTCTTCTTACGTTTTCAGGTAATCTGTGCTTTTGACCGATTACGTTGAGCCGGATATTTTTTTCAACAAACTCAGAACGTTCTGATTTAGCATATCGTTTTAAAAGGCTCATCAACAGTGAAATCTCTCTTTCCGGCCTTGACCAGTTTTCCGTGGAAAAAGCGTAAAGAGTAAGAAACTCAATCCCAAGCTCACAACAGATATCAACAATTGAGCGGACTGTTTCTGTTCCCCTTTCATGACCCTTTACACGGTTCATTAACCTTTTTTTTGCCCATCTTCCATTACCGTCCATTATCACGGCAACATGTCCTGGCAGTTGGTCAGGGTCAAGGTGATATTTTTTCACAGAATTAGAACTCAAGGATCTCCTTTTCTTTGACAGCATAGACTGCATCTATCTTTTTAACATGCTCATCTGTGATATCCTGCACTTCCTTTTGGGCTTTAAAGTTATCATCTTCAGAAATTTCACCCTCTTTTTGAAAAGATTTAAGATCATCATTGGCATCTCGTCTGATGTTTCTTATGGTAACCTTGTAATCCTCGCAGGTATGATTCACACTCTTGACAATCTCCTTTCTTCTCTCCTCTGTAAGGGGAGGAATGGAAATTCTGATAATTTTTCCGTCATTTGAAGGAGTAAGTCCAAGATTAGCTTTTAAAATACCTTTTTCAACACTCTTGATAACAGTTACGTCCCAGGGCTGGACAGTGACAAGCCTGCTCTCGGGAACAGCAATGGATGCCATCTGCTTCAAAGGCGTCAGCGTTCCATAATAATCAACCTTTACACCATCAAGCATGGAAAGGGATGCCCGTCCTGTACGAACTCTGACCATCTCTTTTTCAAGGGACTCTATTGATTTGGCCATTTTGTCCCTGGTTTCCTGATATACCGCATTAATCATACTGATCACCCTTCAGCTATTTTAAGGAGTTAGAATAAAATAATTACCCAGACAAAATGTGTAATTATTTTTTTTCGCATCCCTTTATTTATTATATATTTCTGTGCCCACATCCTCTCCGCAAACTGCTCTACAGATATTATCCGAGGTATGAAGATCAAAAATCCTTAAAGAAAGATTGTTATCCATGGCAAGGGATATTGCTGTCATATCCATAACATGGAGTTGTCTCTCAAGAATTTCCATATATGAAATTCTCTTTATAAAAACAGCGTCCCCATGGAGTACAGGATCCTTGTCATAAAGACCATCCACCTGGGTTGCCTTAAACAGGATCTGGGCATGAATCTCCTGGGCCCGAAGAACTGCAGCAGTATCAGTCGTAAAATAAGGATTACCTGTTCCTGCAGCAAAGATCACTGCCCTGCCCTTTTCCATATGCCTTTCAGCCTTTTTATGGATAAAAGGCTCTGCAATCTTGTTCATTGGTATTGCAGACTGAACCCGTGTGGAGACACCATGGTTTTCCAGAGCATCGGAAAGGGCCAGACTGTTGATAACAGTTGCAAGCATCCCCATATTATCGGCAGAAGTTCTGTCCATACCGGCAGAACTGCCTGCCACGCCCCTAAAAATATTGCCGCCTCCAACAACCATGGAGACCTGCACACCTAATTTATGAACCTTAGCCACTTCACCGGCAACGTATTTGATCATTTCAGGTTTTATGCCAAAGCCCTGATCACCCATAAGAGCTTCACCACTGAGCTTAATCAGAATTCTGTCAAATTCAGGTCTCCTGTTCATCCTGGATTATTCTCCTATTTGAAAACGTGCAAATTTCTTTATCTGAATATTTTCACCGATCTTTGCAATTGTCTCGGTTGTGATATCAGCAATACTCTTTTTAGGATCTTTAATATAAGCCTGGCTCAAAAGGCATGAATCTTTAAAAAACTTCTGAACCTGACCTTCAACAATCTTATCCACAATATTTTCCGGCTTACCCTGCTCTAAAGCCATGGAACGGTAGATATCCCTCTCTCTATCCACAATTTCTTCGGGGATATCTTCAGAATTCAACCCTGCAGGATTGGCAGCAGCTATATGCATGGCTATATTTTTACCATACTCCCGGAAATCATCTGTTTTTGCGACAAAATCAGACTCACAATTAATCTCAACAAGAACACCAAGTTTATCTCCAGCATGAATATATGAGAAAACAACACCCTCAGAGGTTGCTCTTCCAGCTCTTTTCTGGGCCTTTGCCAAACCCTTTTTCCGCAAAAAATCAAGAGCTTTAGCAATATCACCATCTGTCTCAGTTAAAGCTCTTTTACAATCCATCATTCCAGATCCTGTCTGGTCACGAAGTTCTTTTACCATTGCTGCTGTTATATCAGCCATTGCGTACACTCCTTATATTATTCAGCTGCTGTTTCAGGAGCAGCTGTTTTTCTTCTGATTTTTTCAACAACAGGACCATCTGAACCATCAGAAACAACAGTTCGCTCAACACTTCCCGAAGCAGCTGCCTCTTTAGGCATATCCTCTTTGTCACTCCCGGCCTGCTGTCTCTCTTTATACCGTTCCCTGCCTTCTATACAGGCATCTGCAATCTTTGAACTAAAAAGACGAATGGATCTTATGGCATCATCATTTCCAGGAATAATATAATCAATATCATCGGGGTCACAATTAGTATCAACTACTGCCACAATGGGAATACCAAGCTTTTTGCCCTCTTTTACAGCAATGGACTCATTCTTTGGATCAACAATAAAAATGGCTCCCGGCAGAGACTTCATTGTACTGATTCCACCGATATCATTCTCAAGCTTAACTTTTTCCTTGCCCATCATGCCACGTTCTTTTTTGGGATAATTCTCTATGGTTCCATCATTTTCAATGGTATTAAGGTACTCAAATCTGTTGATATTTTTCTTGATTGTCTGGAAATTGGTGAGCATTCCTCCAAGCCATCTGTTCTGAACATAAAAAGAATCAGCACGATTGGCCTCTTCATAAATGCTCTCCCGGGCCTGCTTCTTTGTACCCACAAAAAGAACACTCTTACCCTGGGATGCAGTGTCAACAATAAAATCATAGGCAGTTCTAAACATCTTTACAGTCTGCTGAAGATCCACAATATAAATACCGTTTCTTGCACCAAAAATATATTTCTTCATCTTTGGGTTCCAGCGTCTTGTCTGATGTCCGAAATGAACTCCTGCTTCAAGAAGCTCTCTAATTGTAACGTATGCCATACTTTTCTTCTCCATACTCTTTTTAAATGGTTTTTCCGCCACCCCTGTCTTTTCTGCAACCAACTTTTTAAACAAAAAAAAGCACCTGGCTCCAGATCAAGGGATGTGAGTTATTATACTTTTAACAAATCCTCATTTATATACCAGAGGATCTTTTTATTAGCAATAGTTTTTTATTTTACAGAACAATTGAATAAAAATTCACCTCTTTTTTAATTTTGCCACACGATCATGGCCGGCATAATCTTTAACATACTCCAAAGAGTCATAGACAAGAGCCCTGTCTGCAATCTCTTTAACTCCATTTTTTTGATCCGACCCGGTCTCCATGAGCAAAACCCCGCCAGGCTTAAGATAGAAAGATGCAGTCTCAATAATCTCCCTGACACAATCCAACCCGTCCTCACCACCATCAAGGGCAAGTCTTGGTTCATACTCACTGATTTCGGGCTGAAGAGAATCTATATCTAAGGATGGAATATATGGTGGGTTTGAGACAATAAGATCAAACAACTCTATCTTTTTAAAACAGGAAAACCAGGAACCTGCCACAAAAACAACATTTTTACAAGCCGCTTTTTCCCCATTTTCAACTGCAACTTTAACAGCACCAGGAGATATATCAACACCAACATAAGAGCAGTTCACATTAGCCTTGGCAAGGGAGATGATCACAGCTCCAGAGCCCACTCCAAGTTCAAGCACTTTTTTACTTTCTGCTTTTTTTAAAAGATCAAGAGCTGTCTCAACAAGAGTCTCTGTATCAGGCCGTGGAATCAAAACCTCCGGGGTTATTAAAAGCTCAGACAAAAAAAAGCCTTTACTGCCTGTAATGTATGCAACAGGCTCCCTTTTAGCCCTTCGCTTTATCAGCTCCTTATACAGTGCAAGCTCATTTTTTTGCAAAGGCCGGTCATATTGCAGATAGAGATCAAGTCTTTTAATCCCAAGACAATGACAGAGCAGCAGTTCTGCTGTTAATCTGGCACTGTCAATATCAAGGGAATTAAAATAACCTTCACTCCAAGACAAAACCTTAAGGATTGTCCATGGTAAAACAGCAGGCTCAGAAACCATTTTATCACTCAACCGCTTTTAATGCCTGGGCCTGACTGTGGGTTTTTAACTCATCAATAATAGCCTGAATATCACCCTCCATTATACTGTCCAGTTTGTAAAGGGTAAGCCCGACCCTGTGGTCCGTCATTCTGCCCTGGGGAAAATTATATGTCCTGATCCTGCCGCTCCTGTCTCCGGAACCGACTTGACCTTTACGCTGGGCAGCACGCTTCTCTTCCTGTTCCCTTACCATTGCATCAAGAACACGAGCCTTTAAAACCTTCATTGCCTTGAGTTTATTTTTTATCTGGGATTTTTCATCCTGGCAGGTTGCAACAACTCCAGTTGGCAGATAGGTCAACCTTACAGCAGAATCTGTTGTATTAACAGACTGACCTCCCGGGCCCGAGGCCCTGAAAACATCAACTTTAATATCACTGGGGTTTAGATCAAGCTCCACATCCTGGGCCTCAGGAAGAACAGCAACAGTGACTGCTGAAGTGTGTACCCTGCCCTGGGCCTCAGTTTCAGGCACCCTTTGCACACGATGGGTTCCACTCTCATACTTAAAAGAAGAAAAAGCACCCTTGCCCCGGATCATGGATACAACCTCTTTAAAACCGCCTGCACCTGCATGGCTGCTCTCAAGAATTTCCACATTCCATGACATGGTTTCAGCATACCTTGAATACATCCTGAAAAGATCAGCAGCAAACAGACCAGCCTCATCACCACCAGTACCAGCTCTTATCTCAAGAATAACATTTTTATCATCCCTTGGATCCTTTGGCATGAGAAGAACCTTTAGATCAGACACAAGCTCCTCTTTTTTACCCTCAAGAGATACGATCTCGTCCTTTGCCATTGCCCTTATCTCAGAATCCTGATCCTTTAAAAGCTCTTTTGAATCTTCAAGCTCGGTAAGAACCTGTTCATAATCATTAAATACCATAACAATTTTATTCAGCTCACCGTGTTCTTTTATATACTTCTGATATTTAACCTGATCACTGATCACATCAGGATCACTGAGAAGCTGTTCAAGCTTTATAAATCGCTCTTTTATGCCTTGCAGTTTATTTATCATAATCCTTTAAAACTCAAAAAGGAAACCAGACTTATCAAATCAGGTTCCCCCTTTTTCCCCTCTGATTTAAAAGCTATATTTTCTTTTTACCAGCAGCCTTAACAGCATCAAATCCAGCATATTTTCTTTTAAACCTATCAATTCTTCCAGCAGTATCAACCAATTTCTGCTTACCTGTAAAAAATGGATGACAGCTTGAGCATATCTCCACTTTTACCTCATTTTTTGTGGAACCCACCATCATCTTACTCCCGCATGCACAGGTTGCTTCAACAATTTTGTACTCTGGATGTATACCCTTTTTCATTATCTCTAACTCCTTGTTATCTACTTTTTTAACTTACTGGCCAAACATTTACATTATAAGCCGAATACTTACTAATCTTACGAGTTCATTGAATTAAGAAACGCTTTATTATCCTCTGTTCCTTCTAATTTTTCAAGTAAAAAAGACATACTGTCTATGGAATTTAAACTTGAAAGCAATTTCCTTAAAATCCAGATACGATTCAAAGCCATTGGCTCCATTAGCAATTCTTCTTTTCTTGTACCGGATTTATTCATATCAATGGCAGGAAAAATTCTCCTGTTAGCCAATTTCCTGTCAAGGACAAGCTCCATATTGCCGGTACCTTTAAACTCTTCAAAAATAACCTCATCCATACGGCTTCCAGTTTCAATAAGAGCAGTGGCTATTATTGTAAGACTTCCACCCTCTTCAATATTTCTGGCTGCACCAAAAAATCTCTTTGGGCGGTCAAGAGCATTGGAATCCACGCCGCCGGAAAGTATCTTGCCCGAAGGCGGCATCACAGAATTATAGGCCCTTGCAAGACGTGTTATACTGTCCAGAAGGATAACAACGTCATGGCCCTGTTCAACCATTCTCTTTGCCTTTTCAATAACCATCTCAGCAACCTGGACATGTCTTTCAGAAGGTTCGTCAAAAGTTGAGCTGATAACCTCTGCATCCACTGAACGAGCCATATCCGTCACTTCCTCAGGTCTTTCATCAATAAGCAGAATCATGGGAACAATATCTTTATGAGCTGCAATCATACTGTTTGCAATATTTTTCAGCAGCATTGTCTTGCCGGATCTTGGAGGAGAAACAATAAGACCGCGCTGCCCAAAACCAATGGGTGACATCATATCAATGATACGTGTGGAATAATTATCAGCCTCGCATTCCAGATTCATCTTGCGATCAGGATAGAGAGGAACAAGATTATCAAAAAGAATTGTCTCGGCAGCAAGCTCAGGATTCTCATAATTAACAGCCTCAACCTTGAGAAGTGCGAAGTAACGTTCCGACTCTTTTGGTTGTCTCACCTGGCCGGAAAGAGTATCACCTGTTCTTAAATTAAATCTTCGTATCTGGGAAGGAGAGACATAAATATCATCCGGCCCTGGAAGATAATTATAATCAGGAGACCTTAAAAATCCAAAACCATCGGGAAGTATCTCCAGAGTCCCCTCACCATAGATCTGACCACTTTCTTCAATGGCGATCTGGAGCAGAGCAAATATCAACTCCTGTTTTTTAACACCGCCAATGCCTTTAAGCTTGTACCTTTGGGCAAGCTTGGTCAGCTCACTGATCTTCATTCTCTGCAATTCTTCAAGATTCATGGAAACACACCCCGTAAAAATTATTCATTATTTTTCTGCACACACATTTGTCCTGCCTGCAACCTTTGTCTTGCATAGCCTATGCCTTTATTTCATATAACTGCCATGGGCAGCCTTGGTGGTCTAAGTCTGCACACAACAAATGATGAAAGTTACACTCCTGGGTTGCCAGGACTTTCATATAAACTGCTATGGGCAACCCTGGTGGTCTAAGTCTGCACACAACGTAATGATGAAGGGCAACCACAGGGGGTTGCCCCTACTCCTGGTTTGCCAGGACTTTCATATAAACCGGCATACCCTAAAGGGCAGAAACTGGCCGGTGCATGGTCATTCTCATCGGCCACAATACCCTAAAAAAAGGGCAGAAACCAAAAAATGAAAATCCAATGATTATAGTCGTACCTGGAGGGGTCAGACCTGACCCCGTTGGCCCCCTGGAATTATTCAATTGATCTGTTTTTCTGATGGCATGATTGATCTGTTTTTCTGATGACATGATGTTTTCTTGGACAGCTTATTTTTTTGTAACCTAACTTTACAACCTAACCTGGACAAACCAGAACCTAACCTAAATGTCACACGCAAACGGATTTTTTAATTCTTTTGCCAAAATAACACGAAAATAAGAATTAAGAAACTAACGCGGAAAACCCGCAACCCAGTTGCCGTTCCTCATTTTCTTGTTTTTTTAACAGAAACTGAGGAATAAGGCACTAAAGGTCACACGTAACCAGCATGACCGGAGCATAATTACTGCATCGGCCACAATACCCTGAAGGGCAGAAACCAAGATAAATATTCGGCTTATAATGTAAAGATTAGGGACAGTACCTATATTCGCCTATTTGGGACTGCCTAACATACTAATGCTATTTTTTTCCTTCAGGTTATGTGAGCAGGCTAAAACAGGCAAAGACGGGAATGCTGGCCGCATACTTACAAAACAACCAACAGGACACTTATAAATACAGCCTGTTGATAAATACAGCCTATTGTTCAGAATTCCATATTAAAAAGATATACTAACACACCATATAGTAGTATGTTAGCAATTTAAAATTATATCTTTAAACCATTTTCAACTTCATGTCAAGCAACAATTTCCATCACCCTGATTTTCTTTTATTTATTTTTAATAAAAGCTTGTCAACACTTAAAAGGAACTCATCCACGCTGCCACTGTTCCAAACAACAATGTCAGATCCGGCAATTTTTTCTTTCTGGGACATCTGCATATTAATCAGCCTTTCTGCATCTTTTTCTGAGACAAGATCCCTTTTTACTATCCTCTTTACCATTTTCTTTTTTTCAGAAGCCACGGTAATCAAAAGATCAAACATCTTTTCAAGGCCAAGCTCAAAAAGAAGTGGAACTTCAGCAGCAACAACCCCGGCCCCTTTCTCTTCGGCCATGTTAATCTGACAAAAAAGTTCCCTGAGGATTGCAGGTTGAACAATATTCTCAAGACTTTTTTTAAGCTCCGGGTCTCTGGAAATAATTTTGCGCAGCCCCATCCTGTCAAGACCACCACCTTTCAGAACAACCCTTTGGCCAAAAAAAAAGACAAGCTCTTCATAGGCAGACATCCCTGGTTCTACAACCTGCCTTGCAATTTCATCACAACTTACCACAACAAGGCCAAGCTTTGCAAAACGCCTGCACACAAGGCTTTTACCGGAACCAGCTGAACCGGTCACGCCTATTTTATATATTTTTTTTCCCATAATTTTAACCTTTCAATACACCAAGACTTGACATTCTTCAACCACTTTTATAAAACCTAACCTGGACAAGCCAGAATCTAACCTAAAGGTCACACGCAAACGGGTCTCTTAATTTTTTTGCCAGAAAACACGAAAATTAAGAATTAAGAAACTAAATAAAACTTAAGACTTATGTTGGACTCAGGGGTCTTACCAGGTATAAGAGATCTGCACAACCATTTTAATGAAGCAGCAGACAATTTAAGAGGTAAACAGAGAAAAAGCCCTGAAACCCAATTTAAGCCAGGTTTAAAACTGCAAAAGAGGAAACACCTCTTTATTAAATCTATAACATATCATTAATTTAAACAAAGGAGTTAAAAATGAACATTCTTTTTTTTGGACCAAACGGAAGCGGTAAAGGAACCCAGGGTACCATTCTAAAAGACAAATACAGTGTTGCCCATATTGAATCAGGTGCAATATTTCGTGACAACATCAAAGGCGGAACAGAACTTGGCAAAAAAGCCAAAGCTTACATAGACAAAGGTGATCTTGTACCTGACGAGATCACCATTCCCATGGTTCTTGACAGACTTAAGCAGGATGACTGCAAAAACGGATGGCTTCTTGACGGTTTTCCAAGAAACAAGGTACAGGCTGAAAAATTAGATGCATCCCTTAAGGAAGAAGGTCTTAAACTGGACTATGTAATTGAAATACTTCTTGACCGCAAGATTGCCAAAGATAGAATCATGGGACGCAGGCTTTGTGAAAATAACAACAACCACCCCAACAACAAATTCATTGATGCCATCAAACCTGATGGAGATAAATGCAGAATATGCGGCGGTGCTTTAACCGAGCGTGCAGATGATCAGGATGAAGCAGCCATAGACAAACGTCACTCCATCTATTACAACGCAGAAGACGGGACCCTTGCTGCATCCTACTATTTCCGTGATCTTGCCAAAGAGGATGATTCAATGAAGTATCTCACACTTGCCGGTGAAAAAGATCTTAAATCAGTCACTGAAGAGCTGATCTCAAAACTGTAACCTCAGCTATTACCGATATTAGACTGAACCACACACAACAGGCATGGCCGAAAGCATGATCATCTGCTTTCGGCCACTTTACAGCATAAGCCGAATATTTTAAACCTGGACAAGCCAGAACCTAACCTGAAGATCACACACAAACGGATTTTTTTAATTCTTTTGCCAAAATAACACGAAAATAAGAATTACAAAACTAAAACACTGCACCCTATTGGTGGATTTTAAAATTTCCATGGCCCTTACTATAAACCGAGTATTTACAAAAAAGAGGCTGAATCTCTATTTTTGTCTTGATCAAAAATATTGATTCTGATATACACCATGAGATTATACAAAAATAAACCATCTTAGATGGGTAAAAAAGGGGCGATCTATTTGAAGGAAATAACAGTCAAAGTCATTGACAATGACGTTGAAAGAGCTATGAAAATTCTGAAGAAAAAAATTCAGAACGATGGACTTTTCAAACGTCTAAAGCTTAAAAAGCATTTTGAAAAGCCAAGTCAGTTCAGACGGCGTAAAATGAGAGAAGCAATGAGAAGACAAAGAATTGCAAGTTCTCGCAAAAACTAAACAGCAAGTATTGCAAACAGCTCTTCTGGTTTAAAAAGAACCCGATGGATATTACTCTTTTGATCAATATCTGTCGGGTTCTTAATTCTTAAATGCGGCAGACAAAAACCTCACTGCCTGGGATAGAACAGCACGGATACTTGCTGAGGGTAAAACCTGGCTGGACCAAGATACCAAACAAACCTTAAAAAACTGGGCATCCTTCATATCACCTCAAAAGTACTTTACACTCTTTTGGGGAAAACTCTTATTAAATAAGGAGTAGCTCCAGAAAGTGTAAAGTACTTATGAAGGATACCAAAAACTGTTTATTTTTTTGCATATCTGCCCTGCCCAGGGTAGTTTGTGAGCATAACTTCCTAGGAGTCGTTCAACCGCTAAATGGAACCTTTTAAATGAAACAGATCTCATACAATGAATGCCTTGATGAAATGTACGCTCTTGGACGTTTTGGCATTAAACTTGAACTTTCCACAATCAAAGATATTCTAAAAAGACTTAATCTGTCTGAACCAAAATTTAAAAGCATTCATATAGCCGGCACAAACGGAAAAGGTTCCATAGCATCATACACAGCCTCCTTACTAAGGGAAGCAGGATTTAAAACAGCTCTTTACACATCCCCCCATCTGGTGAAATTTAATGAAAGATTTTCAATAAACGGCATAGATGTATCCAACGATGATATTGTTGAATCTTACCTGGCAGTTCAAAAAGCTGATACAGGAGAGAGAAAAGCAACTTTTTTTGAAATTGCCACTGCCATGGGCTTTTATCTCTTTAACAGAGAAAAGGTTCAATGGGCAGTATTAGAGACCGGTATGGGCGGCCGGCTTGATGCCACAAACGTAGTTAAACCTGAGCTCTGTATCATCTCAAATCTCTCCATTGAACATACTGATTATCTGGGTGAGACAATTCAAGAGATTGCAGGGGAAAAATGCGGAATCATTAAAAAGAACACTCCGGTGATCACAGGAGTAAAACAGGAAGAAGCCCTTGCTGTTCTTAAAAAAATTGCAAAAAAGAAATCTGCCCCACTCTATCTATATAAAAAAGATTTTAATACAGAAAAAAACTCCAAAGAACAATCTTTTAATTACAATGGCATTAACAACAGGTGGACAAAAATAAAAACATCCCTTCCAGGCAATCACCAGATAGAGAATGCAGGCCTGGCCCTGGCCGCCCTGGAACTTCTTTTTGCAAATGATTTTAAAAAAAATCATCACGGATTTAACCTGACAGAAAAGGGCATCAGAAAAAGCATTCAGACAACAACATGGCCTGGACGACTTGAGCATATCATGGTCAACCCAATGGTTATCCTTGACGGAGCCCATAATTTTGAGGCTGCAAAGAATCTTGGCACCTACCTCAGCCAGGAACTTTCAGAAAAAAAGATTACTCTTGTAATTGGAATTTTAGATGATAAACCCTATGAATCAATGCTTAAAAGCCTGGTGCCCCATGTTAACAAAATAATAATCACAAAGGCAAAAATTGATCGAAGCCTTGAGCCTGAAATCCTTAAACAAGCAGTAGAAAAACTTTCAAACCAGGAAACGATTATAATTAAAGATGCGGCAGAAGCAGTGGAATATGCAGTAAAAGGATCATCTGGTTCAGATGTTATCTGTGTTGCAGGTTCTCTTTATGTGGCAGGAGAAGCCAGAGCAAAAATCATAAAAGATTTAATATAACTGCCACGGGCAGCCTTGGTGGTCTAAGTCTGCACACAACAAATGATGAAAGTTACATTCCTGGTTTGCCAGGACTTTCATATAAACCGGCACGGCCGGAGCGTAGTTTCCGCATCGGTCACAGTACCTAACCTGGACAAGCCAGAACCTAACCTAAAGGTCAAACGCAAACGGATTTTTTAATTCTTTTGCCAAAATAACACGAAAATAAGCATTAAGAAACTAAAGGGTAGAAACCAAAAAGTTCTTCCTAATAGCTTGTGCGCCCGTAGCCCAGTGGATAAGGCGTCAGCCTCCGAAGCTGAAGATCGCTGGTTCGATTCCAGCCGGGCGTACCAAAACAAACATGATAACTTTCAAATCTTCTTTTATTTTAATTGACCAATGGAACCTTAAAATATCCATACAAAAAAAATATGACAAATTTCAGATTAAAAATAGGAATCATCAGTTATAGAAGCAACCCCCACTGCGGGGGCCAGGGTGTCTATGTAAGAAACTTAAGCCAGGCACTCTCGGATCTGGGACACTACGTGGAAGTTATATCAGGCCCTCCTGACCCTCTCCTCACCGGCAATGCAAAACTTACCATGCTTAAAACCCTGGATCTCTACAACCCGGAAAATCTTTTCCGAACTCCAACTCCCCATGAACTCATGGATCCTTTCAATCTCATTGAATGGCTTGGAGTCTCAACAATGGGCTACCCTGAACCTCTGACATTTGGCATGAGAGCAAACAAATTTCTTTCAAACAGATTAGACCAGTATGATATTATCCATGACAACCAGTGTCTTGCATATGGAATACTCTCCCTTGCGGAAAGAATTCCTCTCACTGCAACAATACATCATCCAATGACCGTGGACAGAAGAATTGCTGTAAACAGTACACGTTCATTCTTTAAAAAAGTAAAACACCTCAGATGGTACTCATTCATTGGCATGCAGAAATATGTTGCCGAGAGAATTTCAAAGATCATCACAGTCTCTGAGTATTCAAAAAAAGATATTGCAAAGGAATTTTCAATACCTGAAAAAAATTTTACAACAATACCCAATGGAATAGATACTGATCTGTTCCATCCCTTAGATAACATAAAAAGGGAAAAAAACCGCCTTATTGTAACCAACAGTGCAGATACACCTTTAAAAGGACTATACTATCTGCTCCATGCTGTAAAAAAGATATCTGAAAAGAGAAGCATAAAACTTATAGTTATAGGGGCCCCTAAAAAAAACGGCGACATTGAAAAACTGATAAAATCTCTTTACCTGGACAACATTGTTCAATTCACAGGAAGGATCGACCATCTACGATTTATTAAAGAATATGCCAGGGCAAGCCTAGCTGTTATCCCTTCAGTATATGAAGGCTTTGGACTTCCCGTTGGAGAGGCCATGGCATGCAGAATTCCTGTAATCTGCACAACAGGAGGTGCTCTTCCTGAAGTTGCAGGAGATGCGGCAAAGATGGTACCTCCGGCAGATTCCAACGCCCTTGAAAAAGCCATTAAAGAGCTTTTAGATGATCCTGATGAGTGTGAAAGGCTGGCAGACGCTGGATACAAAAGAGTTCTAAAACATTTTACCTGGGAGAGAACAGCAATTGAAACAGCCAGGACATACAAAAGAGTAATCAATGATTACAATAGACTTTAATTTTTTAAATATAAAACCAGGTTATCAAATTCTGGATATGGGGTGTGGTGAGGGCAGACACACAGCCTCTGCCCAGGAACAGGAAAAAGTTTTTTGTGTGGGTGCTGACATGGACCACAACACTCTTTTAACGGCCAGGGAAAAAATAAAACTCCACAAAGCATTCATAACCGGGAGAGGCTCTAAATGGAGTCTTGCCACAGCAGATATCACAAACCTTGCCTTTAAAACAGATGGATTTGATGTTGTAATCTGCTCTGAAGTAATGGAGCATATCCATGAGCAAGAGAAAGCACTGTCTGAACTTACAAGGGTTTTAAAGCCAACAGGTACACTTGCCATAACTGTTCCAAGGTTCTGGCCGGAAAAAATATGCTGGTTACTTTCAGATGACTATTGTAATGCAAACCAGGGTCACGTTAGAATATATGAAAAATCAGAAATTATATCAAAAGTTGAACAAAAGGGATTGAGGTTCATCAAAAGCCATTATGCCCACAGCCTTCACTCACCTTTCTGGTGGCTGAAATGTCTTGTGGGTCCTGATCGTACAGATTCCTTTGCAGTAAATCTCTATCACAGATTTCTTGTGTGGGATCTAATGAAAAAACCGTTTATAACAAAATTTTTAGAGAAACTTTTAAATCCTTTAATGGGAAAGAGCCTTGTCCTCTACTTTAAATTTTTATACCCTGAAAGTCACACGTAACCGGCATGGCCATTCGCATCGGTCACAATACCCTAAAGATGAAAGTCCAATAATTATAGTCGTTTGAACGGACTTTCATATAAACCGGAATGCCCGAGCATGATTATCTGCCATCGGCCAATTTACGCAGCACTCCAAGTGTGCCTGTCATTGCAACTTTCTCATACTCTCCAGACCCAAGTGCTTTCTCATAAATTTTTCTTGGTGCCTGCCCCCCCTTGTCAGGGTCCATGAAGATATCGTGTATAACAAGAAAACCTCCTGGCATGATATGTTTTGACCACATTGAATAGTCATTGTATGCCGCCTCAAAGGTGTGACCTCCATCTATAAAAACAAATGCAACCGGGGTTGACCACATTTTCCCTGCTGTTGCAGAGTCTGCCACAACCGGCACCACTGTATCTAAAAGAGATGCCCTTTTAATGGTATCCTTAAAGAATTTAAAGGTATCTATACAATTCTGCTCTTTATCAAAAAGATCAGGATCAAAGTACTCCTCACCCGGCTGCTGCTCTTCAGATCCTTTGTGATGATCAATGGAAAACAAAATGCTTTTCTTCTCTTTACATGCCATACCTATAAAATAGGCTGATTTGCCGCAATAACTTCCTATTTCAAGACAGGGCCCAAGTTCTGCAGCCTTACGGGCAGTTAAGTAAAGTTCTTCTGCCTCATGGTCATCCATGAACCCTTTAACGGTTTTACTGAAATTAAAATCAATCTTCATAACTCTTTACAAGAACCTCCCGCTGTTTTGAACCCTCCTGGGGTCCGATTATACCTTCTGCCTCCATTGTTTCGATTATCCTGGCAGCCCTGTTATATCCAATGCGCAAATGACGCTGCACACTGGATATTGAAGCCTGACGGGTTTTGGTGATAAGGGCAACGGCTTCATCATATTTTTCATCATAATCAGACTTATCAATAGATTTTTTATCTTCCTCGGCTTGCCTGGTAACATCCTCAACATAGTCAGGAGCCTGCTGTTCCCTTAAATAAGATGTTATACGCCCTATTTCAGCCTCGGAAACATATGCACACTGAATTCTTTTAAGCCTTCCTGTTCCAGGGGGGAGAAAAAGCATATCACCATTACCAAGAAGCCTTTCAGCACCATTGGAATCAAGAATGGTTCTGGAATCTATTCTTGAGGAGACCTGAAATGAAATCCTTGTGGGAAAATTGGCCTTAATAATTCCGGTCAATACATCCACAGAAGGTCTCTGGGTTGCCAGAATCAGGTGAATACCTGCAGCCCTTGCCATCTGGGCAAGACGGGTGAGAGCTGATTCCACATCCCTTGAGGCAACCATCATAAGATCTGCCAGCTCATCCACAATCACCACTAAATAAGGTAATTTTTCAGGAATTTCTTCTGATTCACCATCCTGGTCAATTTCCCCTGACTCTGCCCAGCTGCCCTCTCTACCCTGGGGCATCTGTCCTTTTTTTCCCTTTGCCTGCCTTTTCTTTTTTTCAACCATATCATTGTACTGAAGCATGTTCCTTACGCCGCTCTCTGCAAGGAGTTCATACCGTCTCTCCATTTCACGTACAGCCCAGAAAAGAGCGTTGGTAGCCTTTTTCATATCTGTTACAACAGGAGAAATAAGATGGGGAATTCCGTCATAGACTGATAGTTCAATCCTCTTGGGATCAACCATGATAAACTTTACATCTTCCGGACCTGCCTTATATAGAATACTGATAATCATGGCATTTAAACCAACACTCTTGCCTGTACCGGTGGCACCTGCTATGAGCAGATGAGGCATGGACTCAAGCTGGGCAGCAGCAGGGGTTCCAAAAATATCCTTTCCAAGTCCAAGAGTCAGTTTTGAGGTGGAGGCTGCAAATTCAGATGAGACAAGAATCTCTTTAAGAGTAACCATTTCTCTTATATCATTGGGAAGCTCAACTCCGATGACATCCTTGCCCGGTATGGGTGCGATAATTCTGATACTTAATGCACTTAAGGCAAGGGCAAGATCATCTGTTAAATTTACAATCTTGCTTATCTTTATACCGGGAGCAGGCCTGTATTCAAAGGTTGTAAGAACAGGACCGGGAAGAATCGCTACAACTTCACCGGTAATACCGAAATCATTGAGTTTTTTGTCAAGTATTTCACCTTTTTTTCTAAGTCTTTCAATATCAACACTTACTTTGACCGCTTTTTTATCATTTAACAAGGAGATAGAAGGAAGAATAAAGCTGGGTTTCTCTCTAATATCATCCCCAAAATCATTAAAGAGTTCAAAATCAGCATCATCCTTTTTAATCTCTTTTATAATTGGTTCAGCCTTTTTCCTCTCTTTAACAACCTGCTTACCTCCCCCTGTTCCGGGAAATAATTCATCAGTTTTGGAGGTTCGTTGTGGAAGAAGACCTTTTATACTGCTTTTATCCCCGACAAGAGATATAATATCCATGGAACGAGCCTTTTTCCTGTATTTTTCCTGAAAAAATTTAAAAAGCTTTCCAAAAAGAGAAAAGACCTTTTTCATTTTTTTGAAAAACCCAACAACAAATTCAAATAGAGTTTTTTTAAAAAACAAAAGGATGGTAACAATTGAAATCCCCGTTACCAGAACAGATCCCAGAACAGCGAAAAAAAGCAAAATTATGATAGATCCTGCAGGATTGGTGTACTTAAGAAGAAAACAGGCAAAGGGAATCCCAATCATTCCGCCGGATGAAATTTTTTCCCCAAAAAAAATATACTGGTCATGGAAAATTGAGAGCATGCTGCCCGTTGAAATGATCAGCAGAAGACCGCCGACAAGGGTGCAAAATATTATTTTTGCAGAACGCCCCTTTAAATACCACACAGAGGTCAGCAATAAAAGCAAGGGAATCCAGAATGAACCAAGTCCAAAAAAAGATATGAGAAGACCTGAATAGTGTGCCCCCACAAGGCCAAAGGAGTTCTCAACCTCAACAGATGCTGAGAAGGTATGATTATTTATGGAAGGATCACCAGGATCATAGGAAAAAAGACTCACCAAAGTAAGAACAACAAGAAAAAAAAACAGTAATCCTAATATCTCTTTTTTCATATTTCAATTATTATGGGCACTATAACCGGCCGACGTCTTATTGTAAAAAAGAAATACTGCTTAAGGGCTTTCTGCAGTTTAGAACGTATGATATCCACCCTGTTAGCAACCCCTGCCTCTATCTCCTCAACAATCTCTAAAATCACACATTGTGCATCATCAACAAGATAACCGGTTTCAGAACCAAAGACAAAACCCTTGGAAATAAGTTCAGGCCCGTACAGCACAATGCCTGTCTCCTCATCGATTATCATGGAAACAACAACAAGACCATCCTCGGAAAGAATACGTCTTTCCTTTAAGACGCTCCTTCCAACATCTCCTATGCCCTTGCCATCAACCAGGATTCTGCCTGTGTCCACGCTGCCTGCGATTCTCCCACCATTTTCATCAAAGGTAATAACCCTGCCATTTTCTGCAAGTAAAACTTTTTTTCTAACAAGTCCAAGATTCTCAGCAAGTCTTGCATGGATAACCAGATGACGGTACTCACCATGAATGGGAATAAAATATTCAGGATTTGTTAAATGGATCATCATTTTCAGCTCTTCCCGGCATGCATGCCCTGAGACATGTACCTGTGCAAGCTTATCATAGACCACGTCGGCACCGCGTCTGTACAGATTATTTATGATATTTGCTATTGCTTTTTCATTACCTGGAATAAATTTTGACGAAAGAGTGACAGAGTCCCCCTTTTTAATATTAATCTGCTTGTGATACCCTGTTGCCATGCGTGACAGGGCAGACATGGGTTCTCCCTGACTTCCCGTTGTAATAATCACAACCTCGTTATCAGGCTGGGAATTTACACTCTTTACATTCAGGACCATATCATCTGGAAAGTCAAGATAACCAAGTCTCTTTGCCACGGCAACATTTTGCTCAATGCTTCTGCCGTTAAATACTATTTTGCGCTTATTTTTCAGTGCAATATCTATAATCTGCTGGATTCTAAATATATTAGAGGCAAAAAGAGCAATTATAACCCTGCCTTCACTGTTTGCTATTATTTTTCCCAGGGAGTCAAACACCATCTGGTCAGAGACAGAAAAGCCTTCCCGCTCCACATTGGTTGAATCAGAAAAAAGTGCCAGAACCCCCTGTTCACCGCACTTGGCAAACCTTGATATATCTGTTGTGTTTGATTCCTTTAAACAATGATTTAGCCTGAAATCACCTGTGTGAACAACAAGCCCCAGGGGAGTTGTTATGGCAAGCCCCACACCACCCACAATGCTGTGGCTTACACGGATAAACTCAATTTCAAAGGGAGATATTGAAACAACCTCTCCAGGAGCCACCTCATTGAGCACTGTTGTATTTAAAAGATCAAATTCCTGGAGCTTGTTTTCAATAATACCCAGGGTAAACTCTGTACCATAGACAGGTATTGGAATATCCTTTAAAAGATAGACAAGTGCCCCTATGTGATCTTCATGGGCATGGGTAATAATTATCCCTTTTACCCTGTCCCTGTTCTCTTTGATATAGTCTATTTCCGGAATTACAATATCAACACCTAACATGTGATCCTCAGGAAACATCAGACCTGCATCAATAAGAAAAATTGTCTGATCATATTCAACAACCATCATATTAAGGCCAATCTCACCAAGACCGCCCAGAGGTATTATTTTAAGTTCCTCAGGTTCTTTTTTAAAACCCTCAGGTTCTATTTTAACCATTGATCAAACCCCCATTACTGTGGGCATGTTGCCCACTATTAAGAACTCACAGTCAAGTCGCCGAATGAAAGCGTTTGCAGGGTATACTGCAGATGCAAGGCAAAGGGCACGCAGACGTACTCATGTACTTCAAGTGCAAAGACTTAAGCAAGGTGCGTGCCCTGTAAACGCTTACTAAAAAACTAAATGCTGACTTCAAGCTCTTCAAGTATTGCATCAACTTTTTCAATGAGCCAGTTACGCTGCTGGACAGTGGCATAGCCCATACAATCACACTTAATATTTTTTGTTATCCTGACAAGCAGTTCACATGAAAGATACTCCTCTTCAAGCTCTGCGGCAAAAACATGGGGCTTGCAAGCCTTGTGCTCTTTTTGCAAATCGGTGAGGATATCCCTGTCAAGCTCAATCCAAAAAATAGTGCCAAAGGGGGAAGCCTTAAAATGCCCGTTAAAATACTTTTTAAGTTTCTGATAATCTTCGAGTCTTAACCCGTCTATTAGATATTGTTTCATAACAGACTTAAATAGCACAGACCATACCATTTATGCAACCTGAATAATTTTAGTTTTGATCATCCTTGCGGGCCGACATCTCGTATTTTGCCCCTTTTTTGGACACAACTGCACAAAAATAGATCTTTTGCCGACAACAAAATACCATAAAAATAAATTTTTCCTTGTGTATCTCTTTAATAAACTTTATAAGATATCTGGTTAAAGGTTTTTATATGAAATTCTTGGCAAACTAGGAGTAGGGGCAACCCCCTGTGGTTGCCCTTCATCATTTGTTGTGTGCAGACTTAAACCACCAGGGTTGCCCATTTGTGTGCAGACTTAAACCACCAGGACTGCCCATGGCAGTTTATAAAAATTAGAATGGATGATTAATAGATGAATTAATCATCAAATTAATGCAGATAATGCATATATATTAATGAAGTTAAGGAGGCTTTATGTCAACTTTTGTATTTGGTCACAAAAACCCGGATTCTGACACAGTGTGTGCAGCCATTGCTCTGGCTGATCTTAAAAAAAAACTTGGTGAAGATACTGTTCCTGTAGTACAGGGACAGCTCAGTCCTGAGTCAAATTTTATACTTGAAAAATTTGGTGTTGCAGCTCCTGAGATTGTAACATCCGTTGCAGGAAAGGATGTTTACCTTGTTGATCACTCTGATCTTGCCCAGAGTCCTGATGATCTTGGTAAGGCAAATATTCTTGGTATTGTTGACCACCATAAACTTGGTGATGTTACAACAGGCCAGCCCCTGGAATGCTGGATCTGGCCTGTGGGATGCACCTGTACTATTTTAAACTCAATGTATAAATTCTTTAACGTTGAAATTCCAAAAGATATTGCAGGTATCATGCTTGCTGCAATCCTTTCTGACACAGTGATATTCAAATCTGCAACATGCACAGATCAAGATAAACAAGCATGTAAAGAGCTTGCAGAGCTTGCCGGTGTCAGCGACACACAGGAATTTGGCATGGATATGTTTAAAGTAAAATCTGCAGTTGACGGAACTCCGGTGCGTGAACTTGTACTCCGTGACTACAAGGATTTTGACATGAACGGAAACAAGGTTGGAATCGGACAGCTTGAAGTTGTTGATCTTTCAATCCTTGACAAGGTAAAATCTGATCTTGAAAAAGATATTGCTGCCCTTAAAGAAGAAGGTGGACACCACAGTGTATTCCTTCTTCTTACAGACATCATGAAAGAGGGTTCTGAGGTACTTATTGCTTCCAATGATGAATCTGTTATTGAAAAAGCTTTTGGTGTAACTCCAAAAGACAGCAAGGCCTGGCTTGACGGCGTGATGAGCCGTAAAAAACAGGTTGTTCCCAACCTTGAAAAGGTTTTTGCATAATTTTCGCTTAAAAAGCAACAAAAAAGGCACGGGGCTAAAATGACCCTGTGCCTTTATCCCCCTAAGCAGCCATACACATTCAAAAATCAACATTTGAATAATAGCAGATGAGTCATCTTTTAACACCTTAAGTGCATCTGCTCCTCTATTCACGGCAATAACGTCATAACCAAGAGTTTCCAACATCTCTGAGCAAACTTCAATCACCGAAATTTCATCATCAACAAGCAGAATAGTTCCCTTGCCGCTGATAATATTATCATTGACCTTATCTTTCATTTTTTTTGCAGCCCTGGACTCCCTGGCAGGAAGATAAAAAAAATCACATCTTTTTTCGTTCTACCGAACATGCTTGCCGACATTTTAAGAAGATAATTGATATTCATAGGAGACATCTCATTATCGTTCTTCCGGGCAAAGCCAAGAAGCTGCCTTGTCATCTCAGCTCCTGCCTGAATATATTCATCAACATTGGCAAGTTTTTTATACCCGGAAGAATCCGGCTTAAAGGTGGTTCTTACAAATGAAGTATTATGCTGTTTCCTCTTCAAGCACTTTAGTGCGCTCATAACAGAGCAATCCACATCTCAAGCATCTCTCAGCCTCATTGACCGCTGCATCCTCACTAAAGCCCTGGAACAATTCCTCTCTGCCCATCTGCCTGATATCCACGGCAGGCATAATATTTCTTGGTGACACTTCAACACCTTCCAAATGATTAACGCCCTGGAGCAGAGATTGTTTTGTAATAAGATTTAAAGGATATTGCAAAGAAATTCCATACATAAGATTATGAATTGACGCTGCAGCCTTTCTACCTCCGTTAATACCCTGTACAGCAGCACTATAGCCGCTTATCACATCTCCCGCAGAAAGCAGGCCAACCTCTCTTCTGTTGGCAGGTTCCTTGTAAATCTCAACACCTTCCCATCTTACAGGAGAGTTGAAATTCTCTTCAGAAAGAGTTGCTTCATCATCAATGGTTTCTGATCTTACAAATACAAGCTCAGGAAATCTTCCCGATGCAATAAAAAGCGTATCAGCTTTAAGAATATGTTTTATTCCAGAATCAAGCTCAGTGTATTCTATATGTGTAAGGTTCTTATCTTCTCCATGGACCCGTGTGATTCCGGTATTATATATCACAGAAGCCCCATCGCTTCTGATCTGTTCAAGAGCTTTATCATTTAAAGAAGAATTTGTGAAGATTTTTCTTGACAAAACCGTCACAGATTCAGCACCCATTTGTCTGCATAGTTTCACAGCCTCGGGGACCATAAGCCCTCCACCTGCAATGACAACGTTTTTTCCACAGGGAATCTGTTTCTCTTTTGAAGCATCAGTTCTAAGCAGATCAATTAAAAGATATCCCCCGGGGAAAAGGTTTACAACGTCTGCCACATCACCCCTTGCAACCCTGTTATCCCAGCCCCCAGATGCTATAAAAACCGCCTGAAAATCAGTTTTTAAAAGATCTGAAACAGTAAAATCTCTGCCTGCCTTGGCAGATGTTTTTACCTTAACTCCCATTTCAAGTATCCCTTCAATGTCCCAGTCAAGAACATGCTGGGGCAGTCTATCCTCGGGAATTGCAACACGCAAAAGTCCGCCAAGAAGTGAAGTTGCCTCAAAGACTGTTGGTTCATGTCCAAGTCTGGCTGTGAAAAATGCAGCAGACAGTCCCTCCACTCCTCCACCTATAACAGCCACTTTTTTACCTGTGGCCGGAGCCTTGTAAGGAAGCACTCTTTTACCCAGATTCATTTCAATATCACAGACAAAACGTTTTAAATGATTTATGGCAACAGGTTCATCAACAAACTGCCTTCTGCACTCAAATTCACAGGGAGCCGGACATATTCTTCCAATAACAGTGGGGAATGGATTTCGTTCTTTAATAACCTGGACTGCCCCTTGATTGTCCCCATTTCTGATAAGTCTGATATACTCCCTGATATTTATTCCAGTGGGGCATGCTCTCTGGCATGGAGTTATACATTCATCTTCAGTATACTCACGCATTATTCTCCTTGTTACTGAAGTAAGCCTGATAATATTTTTGGGACAGATTCTTTCACAGGTTCCACATCCTGTACATTTCTCCTCATCAACCTTTGGAAGACCGTCGTCCCCCATTACCAGAGCATCAAAGGGACATGCTCTGACACAGGTACCAAACCCCAGACAGCCAATATTGCAGACCTTCATTCCACCTGAAACAAGAGCCGCTGCCCTGCAGTCCACAATTCCATCATAGAAATATTTAATATCTGTATCCTTTTTACTGTAATGACACCCTGGCAGAGCAATTTCCGGCTCTTTTTCTCCAAGGCTCACACCCATAAGCTCTGCAATGGCAGCAGCAACATCAGGCCCGGCTGCAACACATGAATCAACAGGAGACTTGCCTGCAACAATGGCTTCAGCATTGGGAGCACACCCTGGAAACCCGCACCCTCCGCAATTTGCCCCGGGAAGAACATCGTTTATGGCAGCGACCTTGGGATCAACGTAAACATAAAAAATTTTTGAAGCAAAGGCTAAAGCACCACCGATAACAAGACCAAGACCACCCATTAATACAACAGATTCAAGCATTGCAACCCTCCCTCTTCATTATTTTTTTTATATGAAAGTCCGTTCAAACGACTGTAATAATAGACTTTCTAAATTTATTGTGGCCGATGCGGTAACCATGCTCCGGCCATGCCGGTTATATGAAACTCCGCATAACTATTTAAACTCATGGAGTTTTACGTGTGACCTTCAGGTTATGTTTTGGTTTCTGCCCTTTAGGGTATTGTGGCCGAAAACAGATAACCATGTTCCAGGCACGGGGGTATATAAAAATGCTGACAACTGACCGTTAAGGAATTATACCTTCTCCTCTTTCATATAAAGTGTATAAGCATCTGCAAAATAAAAAGTCAACCATATCTTAAAAAATAATTATGATCACGTTGACATTTTCATATTTATGCTGTACGAATAATTTATTTGTGTTCTAACCTGACCAAGCCAGAACCTAACCTGAAGGTCACAGGCAAACGAGGTTACGTGTGACCTTTAGGTTACGTGTGACCTTCTAAGCCAGGTGTGACCTTTAAGGTTATTAATTCCTTTGCCAAAAAAAATTAGGAATTAAGAGACTAAACTCTTTTAAAAATTGCCAATTGAGAGGATGACCATGACCGACAAAAATAATATCGTCATAGATAATCATCAGCTTTCCTTTGAACCTGGAGAAACCATCCTGGAAGTAGCACATAGAAACAATATTTTTATTCCAACTCTGTGCAACTTAAAAGGAACTACCCCCACAGGACGATGCAGAATCTGCGTTGTAGAAGTTAAAGACAAACATGATCTTGTTGAATCGTGTGCCACACCAGCATCAAACAACATGGTAGTTCATTCTGAATCAAAAAAAGTTATCCAGGAGAGACGTTCCATTATAAGGGGCATGCTATCCTCGGGAAATCATAATTGTGCCATCAGAGACTTTGATACTAAAGACTGGACACAATTTCAGTTAAAGGTTCTTAAAGAAGACGGAACAGAGGATCTCTGTCCTGTATGGGGAGAGTGCAAACTCCAGGATCTGGCTTACAGATACCAGGTAAAAGCCAGAGGCCTTCCTCTGTCTCAATGCAAATATCCCATGGAAAAAGTCAACCCTTTTATAATACGGGATTTTTCCAGATGCATCCTATGCGGGCGGTGCGTAAAGGCATGCAGAGAGATACAGGTTAACAATGCCATTGATTTTGGCTACACTGAGGCCGACACTAAAATTGTGGCAGGCTCAGATGTTGCCCTAAAAGATTCTGACTGCGTATTCTGTGGAGAATGTATTGAGGTCTGTCCTGTGGGAGCTCTGGTTCCAGTAAATTTTCTTGAAAAAAAACGATTTGAAAAAACCATTAAAACACGGACAACATGCACATTCTGCGGAGTTGGATGCCAGATTGAGTTAAATGTGCAGAACAACAAAATTATAAAAATCAACAGTGCTGGTGACGTGGCACCCAACCACGGCAGTCTCTGCGTAAAGGGACGATTTGGGTATGATTTTGTAGGCTCTTCTCAACGGCTCACATCGCCAATGATAAAAAAAAACGGAAAGCTTGAAGGAGCTACATGGGATGAAGCACTTGGACTTGTAGCTTCAAAATTAGGTAAGATAAAAAATGAATCAGGCCCTGACAGCATAGGTGTTCTTACATCTGCACGAACAACCAATGAAGACAACTATATTGCCCAGAAATTCACAAGAGCGGTTCTTAAAACCAACAATATTGACCATTGTGCAAGGCTGTGACACTCTTCCACAGTAGCCGGTCTGGCTGCATCTTTTGGAAGTGGTGCAATGACAAACACAATTGCCGATATTGGAGAAGCAGATGTAATTCTTGCCACAGGCACCAACACAACTGAAAACCATCCTGTTCTCTCATCTGTTGTAAAAAGAGCCACACTTAAGGGAAAAACCCTTATTGTCATAGATCCAAGAAAAATCAAACTTACAGAATATGCAGACACATGGCTCAGACCTGAACCAGGTACAGATATTGCCTGGATCAACGGTCTGATGCATGTAATAATTAAAGAAGAGCTGCATGATAAAGAGTTTGTAGCAAACAGAACTGAAGGTTTTGAAGAGCTAAAGAAAAAAGTTGCAGTATACAATCCTGAATATGTTGAAGCAATAACATCAATACCTGCAGAAAAACTCATTGAAACAGCACGGACCTTTGCAGCGGCTAAAAGGGCTTCCATACTCTATTGCATGGGAATCACCCAGCACACCTGCGGAACAGATAATGTAAAATCCCTTGCCAATCTCTCCATGTTATGCGGAGATCTTGGAATTGCCGGCGGCGGGGTAAATCCTCTAAGGGGTCAGAACAATGTCCAGGGTGCCTGCGACATGGGCGGACTTCCCAATGTCTTTACAGCATATCAAAAAGTTGATGATCACGATGCACGCATAAAATATGAAAATGCCTGGGATATCACGGGACTATCTCCAAATCCAGGTCTGCCTGTTACAGAGATGATTGGAAAAGCTGAACAGGGAGAGTTAAAAGCCCTCTATATAATAGGGGAAAATCCCCTTGTATCAGACCCTGATCTTAACCATGTTGAAAAAGCATTAAAAAATCTTGATTTTTTTGTTGTTCAGGATATTTTCCTCACTGAAACAGCAAAAACAGCAGATGTGGTTCTTCCTGCATTCTGCTTTGCTGAAAAAAACGGGACCTTCAGCAATACTGAAAGAAGGGTTCAAAGGATCAGAAAAGCGGTTGTTGCTCCTGGATTTGCAAGAAATGACTGGAAAATCCTATGCGATCTTGCAACCCGCATGGGCTATCCAATGAACTACAAAAACAGCAGGGAGATATTTCAGGAAATCTGTATGGTAACACCATCCTACGGGGGGATTACCTATGAAAGAATAGAGGAAGAGGGACTCCACTGGCCATGTCCCACCCTTGATCATCCTGGAACACCAATACTCCATACCGAGCAGTTTACCAGGGGCAGGGGTCTGTTCCATGCCATAGACCACAAACCACCGGCTGAACTGCCGGATGAGGAATATCCCTTTCTGCTTACAACAGGCAGGGTTTTATACCATTACCACACAGGTACAATGACAATGAAATGCCCGGGGCTGAACATAATGGCACCTGAATGTTTTGTGGAAACATCATTAAATGATGCGTCAAAACTTGGCATTAAACATGGAGAGATGGTTGAAGTAACATCCCGCAGGGGAACAATAACTGCAAGGCTTAAAATATCTTCAAAAGCTGTTGATGGAACTCTGTTTATTCCGTTCCATTTTGCAAAGGCTGCAGTCAACAGATTGACCAATGCAAAGCTTGACCCCGTTGCAAAGATACCTGAATTCAAGGTCTGTGCAATAAAAATAAAAAAAGCTGCTTGAGTCGGTGTCCATTCCCAAGTCGTTCCCCTCGCTCCCAAGCTCCAGCTTGGGAGCGAGGGGAACTGGTAACTTATTTTTGGGCAAGTCCTTAGCAGGCCAAAACGGACGAGGATGGGGTACTGGCCGAATATTTACGGAGAATATCTTTAAAATCATCGGGAAGAGGAGCTTTAAAATCAACCCGCCTGCCTGACCAGGGGTGCCTGAAACTTAACTTCCCTGCGTGGAGCATCTGTCGTAAAACTTGATTTTCAATCAAAGACCCGGAATCTTTTCTTTTTTTACTCCTTTTTTTAAATCCATAAACCCTGTCCCCAATCAAAGGATGACCAAGAGATCGAAAGTGAACCCTTATCTGATGTGTTCTGCCGGTTTTCAACTCAACTTCCACAAAAGATGCCCCGTTAAATTGTTTTTTCACCTGCCACAGGGTTATGGCATGCCTGGCACTTTTACTCTTTGTGGACATGATTTTTCTTTTAACTGGATGACGGCCAATGGGAAGGGTTATACTGCCTGAATCGTTTTTCATGTTCCCTGTTACAAGAGCAAAATATTTTTTAACAACCCTTCGCTGCTTAAATTCATTTTGCAAAAATCTGAATGCTGAATCATTTTTAGCAACCACCATGACTCCGCTGGTATCTTTATCAAGCCTGTGGACAATACCTGACCTTACTATATCCTTACCAACATTTTTCAACAAAGGATAATGATGTAGAAGAGCGTTTACAAGGGTTCCGGAATAATTACCAGGAGCCGGATGAACAACCATTCCTGCCTTTTTGTTTAAAACAATAATATGACTGTCCTCATGGAGAATATCAATTTCCAGGACTTCACCAGCTATCACAGGCCGGGGTTCATCTGAAACAGTACCAACAATCATATCTCCAGATTTTATCCTGTAACCAGGCTTTTTCTTCTCTCCTGACACCAGAATATCACCAGACTTAATCAGAGAAGCTGCAACACTCCTGGAACAGGTTTTAACATAAAGAGCAACGGCATGATCCACCCTTTCACCTTGAAACTCTTCTGTTATCTCAAATTCAATTTTCATAAAACATTCCCAAAAAAAACCGTAAGTACTCACAGGGCACTGCACCTTGCCTAGTCGGGCAATTAAAGTACCTTCATAAAAAATTCCAAAAAAAAAAGACCGGCAGACGTTGTTTCGTCTGCCGGTCTTTTTAAAATCTACGGCCATTGTTGTTGTACACAAAATCAAACAAAGAGTTCTTCAATCTCAATCATCATAGCCTCTTCGTCCACGTCCTTGGAAGTTGAAAGTTCCTGAACCAGCAAACTCTGTGCCGTATCCAGAAGTTTACGTTCGCCAAAGGAGAGGTCTTTTTCAAGTTTCAATTGAAAAAGGTCTCTGAACACTTCAGCAACATCGTAAATAGAACCAGTTTTGATCTTGTCCATGTATTCCCGATACCTGCGGTTCCAGGTCTGTTTATCAATATCATGCCCTTTTTCCTGCATGATTTTGTAGACTTCCGGGATCTCATTTTCAGAAATAACCTCCCTAAGACCAATCGACTCCACATTGGAAGTAGGGATCATGATTACCATGCCGTTCTCAACGATCTTCAACATATAAAAATTCATGTTTTCACCGTTTATCTCCTTGCACTCGATGGATTCGATACAACCCACCCCGTGGGCCGGATAAACAGCCAGATCGCCCTTGAAAAATTCTTTTTTTCCAGGTTTACAAACTTTCTCTTTTTTGCTTTTTTGCCCCATAAAAACCACCAATCTTTTTGTTTCAATCATTAAACAACAATATGGCCAGCTTTTACTACAATAACATACATTCACAGATTAATCAATTTTTTTTTAAACAGAGCAGCTTAATCATGTGATGGTGGGGTCAGAAAGTTGAGTTATAGATATTCATGGCAGCCGTAACACCCTGTTCCATAACAGCAATAACAGCATCAGCTGCTTTTTCCACAAAAATAGACAGCTCCATCTTCTCTTCAGGAGAAAAACGACCCAGCACATGGCCGGTAACTCCCCTTGGGCCCCGGGGTCGCCCAACACCGGTTCGAATGCGTATAAAATCCTTTGAACCAAAGGAATCGATAATTGACCTGATACCATTATGCCCGCCATGACCTCTATTTTTTACAATCTTAATTTTTCCAAACTCAAGATCAAGATCATCATGGACAACAACTATATCTGAAAGTTCTATTTTATAATAAGAGGAGAGTTTTTGAACTGGAAAACCGCTTCTGTTCATAAAAGATTCGGGTTTTACAAGAACAACTTTGACACCCTTGATTACACCTTTTGAATATTTGGCATCAAATCTGGATCTATCAAGGGAGAGGGAATACCGACGGGCAAGTTCATCAACTACCAGGAACCCTATATTATGACGGGTCCGGGTATATTTTTCCCCTGGGTTACCCAGACCGGCCACCATGATCACCTGGTTATATGCCATAAAATATGAGTGTACCCTTTTTGAATTATGGGTATATTATTTTCTTCCAATTCCCTTACCTGTTTTACTATTCACCAGACTTTTCAGTGCCTTCTTCAGCACCTTCTTCAGCACCTTCTTCAGCACCTTCTTCAACAATGCCCTCTTCTTCCTCAACTTCTTCTTCTGCTGTTGGAGGTACAATTGTCAAAACAGTAAATTCAACATCATAGGGAATATTAACATCATCACCCAGATCTATCTCATTAACATGAACAGCATCACCAATGCCAAGTTCAGAGATATCTATGCTTACCATATCAGGGACATCTGCCGGACGACATACAACATCCAGTTCACGTCTGATGACCTGAATAACACCACCCTCTTCAACACCTTTGGATTTTCCAACAGCCTGAACAGGAACACTGACAGTAACTGTTGCATCCATGTCTATCTCCTGAAAATCAACATGAAGATAAGTTAGATTAAAGGTATCCATCTGAACTTCCTTGAGCATTACTGTCCGTGATTTCTCTGTATCACCTTCAGTTGCAAGGTTAATAAAGACACCTGCCAAACCATTCTCACGTATAATCTTCTCCAGATCATTCTTTATAATTGAAAGCTTCAAAGACTCTATTTTTGATCCATAAAGAACTGCCGGCACTAAATTATTTTTTCTTAAAGCATGTGCATGGCTTTTACCTTTGCCCTGTCTATGTTCAGCTTTTAAATCAATCAGTTCCAAAATCTTATCCTCCGTATCTGCATTTTAATGCAGTATGGTATATTTGTTGTGGCAAAGCGTTTTGCCATGTGCGTTTATTAGAAAATCTCTACAAATGTTGCAAATTTGAACTTTCTACTTTAATTATGAGCAAAACTGCCCATGGCAGTTTATATGAGAGTCCGTTCAATAGACTATAATCATTGGACTTTCATAGTTTGTTGTGGTCGATGAGAATGACCATGCTCCGGCCATGCCGGTTTATATGAAAGTCCTAGCAAACCAGGAGTGTACTTTCATCATTTGTTGTGTGCAGACTTAGACCACCAAGGCTGCCCGTGGCAGTTATACAAAAAGAGAATTTACAGAATCACCCCTGTAACTGCGGACAATCGCCTCCCCCACTAAATTTGCTATGGAAAGAGTCTTTATCTTATCACATTTTTCAGCTTCGGTAGATAACGGGATGGTATCTGTCACCACAAGGGAGTTTAATGAAGAATTTTCTATTCTTTCCACAGCAGGCCCTGAAAGAACAGGATGGGTGCAGTAGGCATGAACAGCCTTGGCCCCTTTGGACTTTATAACACCGGCAGCCTCTGAAAGAGTACCTGCTGTATCAACCATATCATCCAGAATAATAGCAGTTTTATCCTTTACCTCTCCAATAATAGCCATTGCCTTTGCCTTGTTTGGAGCACTTCTGCGCTTATCCACAATGGCAAGACCGGCATTAAGCCTCTTTGCAAACGCCCTTGCCCTTTCTACACCACCAGCATCGGGAGAGACAACAACAAGATCATCCCCGTAATTTGTTTTGATATGGTCAAGAATAACAGGCGTGGCATAAAGGTTGTCAACAGGGATATCAAAAAAGCCCTGTATCTGAGCTGCATGGAGATCAAGAGTAATAACCCTGTGTACACCTGTAGTGGTAAGAAGATCTGCCACAAGTTTGGCACTGATAGGTACCCTGGGAGCAACTTTTTTATCCTGTCGTGCATACCCGAAATAGGGGATGACTGCTGTTATTCTGCTGGCAGATGATCTTTTCAGTGCATCTGTCATTAAGAGCAGTTCAAAAAGATTTTCATGCACAGGAGCACATGTTGATTGAATAACAAACACTTCCTGTCTTCTCACATTTTCATGGATCTCCACCTGAATCTCTCCATCACTGAATCTATTCAGCTTTGAGCTGCCAAGGGGTTTTGCAATGTACCTGGAGATCTTTTGTGCAAGAGAGGAATTTGCATTACCTGAAAAAATCGATATTCCGTTCATATAAATTCTCTTTTAAAGCAATTTTTATTACTGGCTGGGGCGGGAGGAATCGAACCTCCGAATGCAGGAATCAAAATCCTGTGTCTTACCGCTTGACGACGCCCCAAAACTCTAAACATTTTTTTTAATTTACTGCAAAACAGGTTAAAAAAATCTTTTTACCACTACCTTCCCATTTTTCGGAAAGTTCCCTAAAAGCACGATCTGCCTTTCCATAATCAGAAAAAATAGCAAAAAAAGAAGAACCGCTTCCTGTCATAAGAACACCTTCAGGCAAAAACCGAGCCATCTCTTTTTTTACATATCCAATATCAGGGTAGAGTCTCAATGCAGAAGATTCAAGATCATTATGCAAAAAATCCTTTATATCAACCTCTCTCCCTGATTCACATATTTTTAAAAGATTATTAATATTAGATTTTCCATATTTTGTCAATGATAAATCTATATTTTTATAGACATCTGCAGTTGAAGCAGTGATACCCGGAAAAAAAAGAAGAACATGGTATGGCAAAAGAGGATTACATTTTTTAAGCCTTTCTCCAACTCCCTGTGCAACGGCCGGACCGCCATGGATAAAAAAAGGAACATCCGCACCAATAGAAAGTCCCATCTTCATCAGCTGCATATTTGAAAAAGGATTTTCATACCACCTGTTCAGCACTTTCAGCACTGTGGCAGCATTACTGCTGCCGCCGCCAAGACCTGCACCAACAGGAATTCTCTTTCTGATTTTTATGGCAACGCCTCTGGTGAGAGCTTGTTTTTTATCTATACCCAAAAATTTATCAAAAAAAAGAGCTCCAGCTCTACATACAAGATTTGTATGATCCTCAGGAACATCCGGGTGACTGCACAAAACAGAGACTTTGCTTGTTTGAAAATCAAATTCCAGATCATCACAAAGCTCAATAAAACTCATTAAAGAGCATAAATCATGGTATCCATCATCTCTTTTTCCAGTAACATAAAGAGCCAGATTTATCTTTGCCCGGGATATCTCTTTAACAATCAACCTTTTGCCTTTACATATGCCAGCCTTAATTCATGGAGAAGGCTCTTCATGAGATTTGCCTCATCCTTATCAAGGTTACCCCTGGTCTTTTTTTCAAGCATGATAATCATATCAACACTTTGTTTGGCCAGACCCAGATTCTGCGTCTTTGTTCCAGAGGCTGGATCCTCCATCTCACCCAACTGCACCAATGCTGATGAATAGAGTGAAAGAATAAACGTGGAAAAATCAACTCCTGGCAATGAGTCTTTGGAGCCTGCCAGCTTTTCACTATCCTTCATTACAAAACCGTTTCCTTCAGGCATTTTAATTACCTCCATTTGTATAACCGGCACGGCCGGAGCGTGGTCATTCTCATCGGTCACAACAAAGTTAAAAAATCTATCATTGCAGTCGCTTGGATGGACTTTCATATAAACCGGCACGGCCGGAGCGTGGTCATTCTCATCGGTCACAACAAAGTTAAAAAGTCTATCATTGCAGTCGCTTGGATGGACTTTCATATAAACCGGCATGGCCGGAGCGTGGTTTCCGCATCGGCCA
>JAYEHB010000384.1:0-5988 GCA_034659375.1 Thermodesulfobacteriota bacterium | reverse complement strand
ACAATTTTCCATTCTAACTTAATGTCCTTTTTTATAGGAAAGTCCGTTCAATAGACTATAATCATTGGAGTTTCATTCTTTGTTGTGGCCGATGAGAATGACCATGCTCCGGCCATGCCGGTTATATGAAAGTCCGTCTAAACGACTGCAATGATAGACTTTCTAAATTTGTTGTGGCCGATGAGAATGACCATGCTCCGGCCATGCCGGTTATATTAAGGTGCGGTGCCCGGTGAACGTAAATATTCGGCTTATAATGTAAATGTTTGGTCAATGCCTCATATTCGTTTATTTGGGGACTGCCTGACATACTAATGCTATTTTCTAACCTTTAGGTTATGTGAGCAGGCCAAAATGGGGTACTCACCGAATATTTTACCTGTGAACACCTGTGAACGCTTACACATAATGAACTAATGAGCAATCAAGTATAACCATTATATCAATTATGGCAATATAAAAATTCCTTTTACTCGATGATTAAGTTTTTATATCCGTGACAATAACGCAGGCCTGACCCCTCACAGGAACTTGACCCCTCACAGGAACTGACCCCTCACAGGAAAATGTCAACATCAAAAAACTTGATCATCGAGTTTTACCATTGACCTTCTATGTTTTTTCTGGTATCAGGATGGGTATGAAATCAATTGACGAACAGATACTGAGAACCACTAAAGAGATTGTGGTAAAATTTATTGAGATGGGACGGCTTTCTCCTTCAAGTGTCCATGAATCATTCAGAGATGTCCATGCAACTGTGAAAGAGACTATCAAAGGCAGTGACGGGTCTGATTCAGCTGAAATTAAAGATCAGTAAATCAGTAAATAAGATTAGTCTTGATTTGGATGAATTGCTTTTGCCTTATACTCGATGATCACGTTTTTATCTCTTATTTGATGATCAAGTTTTTATCTCTTATTTTTCGAAAATGGGGTCAGGCCTGACCCCTTACCCGTAAATCTGCGGGTTGCTGCATTGAACCTGGCAGGATTATTTTTGATAAATTGGTTAATTTCCTTGTTGTCGGGATCTTCAATTGCTTTAAACATCATCATCTGGAATAATTCAAAATTTTTATGTTGGGTTGTATTCACTAAAAATGTCAGATTAAAATCACTATTCTTAAATAACTCGTTGTAATTGCTGTTATAAATATCGTTATCTCTTTTCCTCAAATAGAGTATTATCTCTTTTGCATATTGATGTTTTTTGATGTAATTTAAAATGGAATTCAGGAAAAACGAGAAAGTAAATTTTTTAAATTCCATGACGTTATATGGTTTGCAGAAATCAAGATAAAGACGAGTCTGCTTTTTGAATTTTGTTTTCCTGGCCTGGTATTCTTTTTTATTATAAGTTTTACTGGTGAAAATTTCTTTTTTCAGACGTTTCACAATTGCCGGGATTGCCTTTTTTCTTGCAGAGACCGCTTCTGGTTCAAAAGTTTCAAAATATTCCTTCAGGCTCATCATTCCAGGTGGAGTGCATTGGTATGATCCATTATCCAGCATAATATTTTCAATCTGGGGGTTTAGCAGTCTGTTGATTGTGAACTCTTCTTTTTTTAGATTTATTGCTGGCAAAGGCTTAAAATATTCAACGGTCAGTGCATCAATTCCAACCCTGATTGTCAGGAAAAAATCTGTTTTGGCATTAACAGGACTTCGGTGCTGGCCGGTGAGATTCAGGGCATTTGTAAATGTGGGTATGATAGTAAACGCTCCTTCAGGTGTAATTTCAATGCCGTAATTATCTGTAATGGAAGATTTGATTGTTTTAAAATCTTCATCCAGACCTGAAGGAATCATAAGATCGCTGGTGTCATGCTGAACATTCAATTTTTTCTTAAATTTTTTTTCAAGGGCTTTTATCCTTGTTCGGTTTTTGTCTGTGATGCTGACGGCAAAATTCCCATCTATTTTTAAAAGCTTTTTAATTATTTTTTCAGAACCTTTTGGGATTTTTGTTAAAAGACCAAATTCGCATTTACAGCCTTGATCCTGCATGATTTTAATAATATCTACAATAGTTCGGCCTTTGTGCTGCCAGTCCAGGGGATCTGAAGCACTATAAAGGGAAAAATTCGTATTCCCTGTTTTAAATATTTCTTTTACAAGTTTTACCACAGCCTCAAAGGTAAAATGCCTTCTTACACCGGGCAATGCCCATTCATTGCACCTTCTGCAGAAGTTACTGCAACCCACCGACAACTGAAGAGAGCTTACATTGGAGAGCATTATCCTGAAGGGCTCTTCCTCTATGTTAAGAGTATTGCGCCAGGTGTTGTAATCAATATAATCGACTTTTTTTGTCTGATTTCTCACCATTTGAACTGTATGTTTTTTAATGCAGGCTGTTGTTGTATGAATGCTGCATCTGCAGTTAAGGCTTATTTCCTTTTTAAATTTTTTAAAAATCAGGTTGATCTGATTCAGAGCTTTCTGATCAGTTTCAGATAAAATAGAGGTAGTTTTAAGCTCTTTTAAAATATCTTCAGTTATTTGTTCAAATTCTCTGTATCTTTTAGTGTACAGAGAAGCAAGAATCTCATATTTTTTAATTTCAAAAATCAAGTTACCCCATCAAATTGGCTATTTGGCCCTGGCATGTTTTTTTTAAGCTGCTGAAAATGGTTTTTTAATCAGTGTGCCTCTGCCCAGTTTGCACCGGAACTGATATTTACTTTTAAGGGAACTTTTAGATCAAAGACATCTTCCATTATTTTTTCTGCAAGTTTGACAAGTTTTTTAACCTCTTTTTCAGGAACTTCAAAGACAATTTCATCGTGTACTGAAATAAGCATTTTTGATTCCATGCTCTTCTCTTTTAAAGCCTTGTCCATGTTGATCATGGCAAGCTTTATAAGATCTGCTGCACTTCCCTGGATTGGCGTGTTAACTGCGGTTCTTTCTGCAAATTTTTTAAGATTGTTGTTGGATGAGTTTATATCATTGATTCTTCGTTTTCTTCCAAGAAGAGTTGTCACTTCTCCAACTTTTTTTGTCTTTTCTATTGTGGCATCAATGAAGTTTTTTACACCTTTGTATCTTTTAAAGTAGTTGTCAATATATGTTTGTGCCATTTTTCTGCTGATACCAAGTTCCTTTGCAAGACCAAAGGCACTCATGCCGTAAACTATGCCGAAATTGATTGATTTGGCCTGGCGCCTTAACTCCTTTGTGATAAAATCAGGAAACACCTGGAACACTTCGGCTGCCGTTCTTGTATGGATATCCTCATTGTTATTAAATGCCTCAATAAGAATCTCATCATTGGCACAATGGGCAAGGATTCTAAGCTCTATCTGGGAATAATCTGCCGCCACAAGAAGATAACCCTTTTCAGGAATAAATGTCTCCCTTATCTTTTTCCCTTCTTTCCTTTTCACAGGGATATTCTGAAGATTGGGCCCGGAGCTTGAAAGCCTTCCCGTTGCTGTTATGCTCTGGTTAAAGGAGGTGTGAATTCTGCCTGTTTCAGGATGGATAAGCCCGGAAAGAGCATCGGAATATGTGGATTTTAATTTGCTGATTGATCTGAATTTTAAGATTTTTTCCGGGAGTTCATGTTTTTCAGCAAGTTTTGTTAAAACATCAACATCTGTTGAATATCCTGTTTTCTTTTTAGTCTTTTTCTGCACAGGAAGTTTCAGCTTTTCAAAGAGAATTTCTCCTAACTGTTTTGAAGAGTTGATGTTGAACTCTTCTCCTGCCAGGGAGAAAATATCCTGTTCCATTATATCAAGTTCCAGGGCAAACTCTTTGGAAAGGTTTGTAAGTTTATCCTTATCTACTTTAATGCCCCACATCTCCATCTCTGCAAGAATAGTCACAAGGGGCATTTCAATACTGTTCATCAGCTCTTCAAGCTTGTTTTCCTGAATCTGTTTTTTAAGAAGCTGATATGCAAGAAAAGTGATGTCTGCATCCTCACAGGCATATTCAAAGGCATTTTTTATTTCAACTTCTTTAAAGTTGATCTCTTTTTTTCCTTTTCCTGCAACATCCTCATATTTAATTGTTTTATGGCCAAGAAGATCCATGGCTATATTGTCAAGACTGTGCCTTCTCACTGCGGGATTTAAAAGGTGGGAAGCAATCATGGTATCAAAGCAGATACCCTGCATTTTGATTCCTGCCCTTACAAGAACAATATAGTCATATTTGATGTTCTGCCCTGTCTTTTTTACTTTTTTATTTTCCAGCAAAGGTTTTATCAGTTTGATAACATCTTTTATATCAGGCTGATCATGTTTTTCACTATTGTCATGACCAACAGGAATATAACAGGCTTCGTGTTCCTTAAATGAAAAAGAGATGCCCACAAGCCGTGCAAGCATTGGAATTTTTGATGTGGTCTCGGTATCAATGGCAAATATCTTTGATTTTTCAAGCTTTTTTACAAGTTTTTTTATATCCTTAAGATCTGTGACACATTTATACTTTTTTTTAATATTTTCATTATTTGCGGCAAATTCATGGTAAAGCTTTTTAAATTCAAGCTCTTTAAAGATATCGGCAAGGCTGTCCTGGTCAAATGGTTTAATCTTAAACTCTTTGATCTCTTGTTCCCCAGGGGCATATCTGTCTATGATAACAAGCTCCCTGCTTAAAAAAGCCTGTTCCCTGTTTTCGGTAAGTTTTTTATGGAGGCTTTTTTTGCTTTTAAGTGCATCAAGATTTTCATAGATTTTTTCAATACTTGGGAATTTATTTAACAGTTTTATGGCGGTCTTGGGACCAATCCCTGGAACTCCTGGAATATTATCGGCAGAATCACCGGTCATGCCCAGCATATCAATTATCTGATCAGGCGCAAGGCTGTATTCCTCTTTTATTGAATTTGTGTCAATAAGTTTCTCTTTCATGGGATCTAAAATCACTGCATTTTCTGTAACAAGCTGCATGAAATCCTTGTCACCTGTTACCATTACAGTTTGAAAACCTTTCTCTTCGGCAATCCTGGCATATGTGCCTATCAGGTCATCGGCCTCAAAGCCCTGTTTTTCCACAATGGCAATATTTAAAGCAGTTACTACTTTTTTAATGTATGGGATCTGTACTGCAAGATCCTCGGGCATTGGCGGCCGGTTGGCCTTGTACTCCTTATACATTTCATGCCTGAAGGTGGGCCCCTTTGCATCAAAAAAAACAGATAGATATTCAGGTTGTTTTTCCTTAATAAGTTTAAGAAGAGTTCTTGTGAATCCAAAGATGGCATTGGTTGGCATTCCCTTTGCCGTGGATAAGTTTTTAATGGCATGGAAAGCACGGTAAATATACGCAGTTCCGTCAATGAGATATATCTGTTTTTTCATAAAAAAATCGGCAAGGAAACCCATGAATCTTCAGCTCAGGGGAGGAATTGCCGCCTCCTTTTGGTAATTATAGTTTATATGAAAGTCCTGGCAAACGTAGGGGCAACCCCCTGTGGTTGCCCTTCATCATTTGTTGTGTGCAGACTTAGACTACCAAGGCTGCCCGTGGCAGTTATATGAAAGTCCTTTTAAACGACTGTAATCATTGACTTGGCTTCGCGTCTTCGACCCATTTTTTGGTTTCTGCCCTTCAGGGTATTGTGGCCGATGAGAATGACCATGCTCCGGCCAGTTTCTGCCCTTTAGGGTATGCCGGTTATATCGGGAACGCCCATGCGTATTTCAAACTTCATTTGATTCTTCCACTATTTTTAAATATCTATCAATATCAATAGGCTTTGAGGCATCGCCCTTTTTAAAATTATCAATTGATTTGTCCATCATACGAAGTGTGTTTTTTGATAGTTCATCAGGATCAACAAGAATTCTGGGTTTTAAAATAAGTGTTCCATCAATAAATTCCTGAACATGATAGAAATCATATTTAGTCCCCCTTATCGTTAGTCTCTTTTTATTATCCAACTTTGCATCGTATTTTTTTACAATGGCTTCCATAGTCAACTCCTTTATAAATAAAGTACACAAACAAAATCAAATTATAATCACC
>JAYEHB010000383.1:0-5997 GCA_034659375.1 Thermodesulfobacteriota bacterium | reverse complement strand
CAACCCCTTGTACATCTTTGGCTGCAACAATAGTTTTTTTAATCTCGTCAATGAAATCCTTAAACAGCTTTCCCTTTTTCATTCCAAGCTTTCTTCCAAGAAGATCCATTGCCTGGATTCCATTGGTGCCTTCATAGATCATAAAAATCCTTGAATCCCTCATGAGCTGTTCCACAGGGAACTCTGCAATATAACCATAACCTCCAAAAATCTGAACTCCATGGCTTGTAACTTCCAGAGCCTTATCAGTGACATACCCTTTTACCAGAGGAGTTAAAAGCTCTATCATATCACTGTATTTTTCTTTTTCATCTGGATCATCGGTTGTGGCTGCAATATCAGCACATTTTCCATTAAAATAGATAAGACTGCGCATACCCTCAACCCATGCCTTCATATTGAGTAACTGACGTCTCACATCAGGATGCTGAATAATGGGAACACTTTTTGCATCGGGCTCCCTTGCAGTGAGCATATTTTTCCCCTGGATCCTTGTTCTTGCATAGTCAAGGGAGTGCATATAAGAAGCAGTTGCCACACCAAAACCCTGGAGTCCAACAAAGGCCCTTGCCTCGTTCATCATCATAAACATCCCAGACATTCCCTTATTGATTTCACCAAGAAGGGTCCCAATGGATTCCCCTTTTTCACCAAGAGAAAGGGTACAGGTGGCATTGCCGTGGATACCCATTTTTTCTTCAATACCTGTACAGACAACATTATTGAATTCACCAGGGCTTCCATCTTTATTTACATGGTATTTTGGTACAAGAAACAGGGAAATACCCTTTGTTCCATCGGGAGACCCCTCAATTCTGGCTAACACAGGATGAATAATATTATCAACAAGATCATGCTCCCCGGCAGATATGAATATCTTTGTTCCTGTGATGGAGTATGTACCATCATCATTTTTTGTTGCTGTTGATGTAAGAGCACCTACATCAGAACCGGCCTCAGCCTCGGTGAGAAGCATGGTTCCTCCCCACTCACCTGAAAACATCTTTTCCATATAAAGATCTTTCTGCTCTTTTGTACCAAAACCCTCAACAAGTTTTGCAGCCCCGTGGGTCATGCCGCTGTAGAGCATAAATGCTGAGTTGGCACCCACAAGATATTCACTGGCTGCAAGTCCCACAAGTTTTGGCATGCCCTGGCCGCCAACTTCAGGATCATCACACATGGCAAGCCATTCGCCTTCTTTATAGAGCTTCCATGCCCTGTGAAATGACTCAGGAACTTTTACCACACCATTCTCAAACTGACACCCCTGTTCATCACCATCTTTTTGTGTGGGTAAAAGCTCCTTTACAGCAAGATTCCTTGCCTCTGAGACAATGAGATCAACTGTTTTTTTGTTAAACTCGGAAAACAACTCGTGCTCAACCATTCCCAGCTGTTCATGCAAAACAAAATCAATATCTCTACGATCTGAAATTAACTGTGCCATAACTCTTTACTCTCCCCTTTTTAATATTTTATAACTGCCATGGGCAGCCTTGGTGGTCTAAGTCTGCACACAACATAATGATGAAAGTTACACTCCTGGTTTGCCAGGACTTTCATATAAACCGGCATGGCCGGAGCATGGTTATCGCTACCGGTCACAACGAAGAACGAAACCGCCATAATTACAACCTGTTATGCAAAAGTTCATATAAAAACAAGCTACAATGTAATCCCTGCTAATACTAATCTTCCTAAAATAATAAAACCTGAAAGTCAACATAAGGAGAAAAATACATTTGACATAATTTTTTATTTCTGTTTAGTTCAGAAACAGCAATCAAAACTTAATAGTTATTCATTATGGTTATTCATTGCTTCTAACGGTTAATAACAGGAACACACCATGATTATTGGACTTGACGTTGGCGGAACTCACACTGATGCAGTTCTCTTAAGCCGGGACGGACTTGAGAGAAAGGTAAAAGTTGCAACCAATGCATCAGACCTTTTTACCACAGTTGTTTTAGCACTTACAACCCTTTTAAAGGATATTGCCCCTGGCAATATTAAAAGAATCGTTTTAAGCACAACACTGACAACCAATGCTGTTGTGCAGCAAAAAGTTGATCCTGTTGGTATAATTGTATCAGCAGGTCCGGGGATTAATCCTGAACTCTTTCGCACAGACGACCATTTTTATCCCGTGGCAGGTTCCATTGACCACAGGGGAAGAGAGAGGGAGACTGTGAATATTGAAGAAATTAAGGAGATCTCGGAAAAACTTACAAGTGCAGGTATTAAAAATATTGGAGTTATTGGTAAATTTTCCATAAGAAACCCTTGCCATGAGCTTTTAATTAAAAATATCCTGAAAAAAAATTTTAAAAAGATCTTTCTTGGACATACTGTATCGGGAAATCTCAATTTTCCAAGAAGGATAGCCACTGTTCATCTTAATGCAGCTGTATTTAACATGCACAAAAACTTTTTTGATGCAGTAAAAAAATCCCTGGAGCAGAAAGGACTTAAAATACCCATACAGATCCTTAAGGCTGACGGAGGAACCATGAATCTTGAAACGTCCATGGCCTTTCCAGGTCAGGCCATACTTTCAGGGCCTGCAGCAAGTGTTATGGGCGCCATTGCCCATGCACCAGAGAATCAAGACATTCTTGTTCTTGATATAGGAGGTACCACAACAGATATTGCAATTCTTGTGAACAAAGCACCCCTGCTGGAACCTGTGGGAATAAGAAGGGGGATATATAAAAGCCTTATCAGATCCCTGAAGACATATTCAATTGGATTAGGCGGTGACAGCCAGATACAAATCCACAATGGCGAAATAGAGATAGGGCCTGACCGATCGGGTCCTGCCATGGCTTTTGGAGGCACAACCCCCACTCCAACTGATGCATTAATAGCCCTGGGGCTTATGAAAAACGGCAAGAAAGCCAACGCTTTAAAAGGGATAAAGGATATTGCAGACAAGCTTGGTATCTCAAGGAAAAATGCTGCTGAAAAAATATTTATGAAAAGCTGCTCCATGATTCTTGAACAGGCGTTTAAAATGGTTGACAAAATCAATAGCAAACCTGTTTATACTGTTCATGAATTTTTGGAAGGATATAAAATAAAACCTGAAAAAATCCTTCTTTTAGGAGGCCCTGCAGAATATTTTAAAGATAAAATTCAACAGATATCAGGAATTGATACAGAAACAGTACCCCAATATTGGGTTGCCAATGCCATTGGTGCTGCTCTGGCAAGAACAACATGTGAAGTATCTCTTTTGGTTGATACAGAACAGGGCATTGCAACGGCTCCTGAAGAAAATTTTATTGAATCGGTTACCCGGGACTATACAGAAGACGATGCCGTTGAGACAGCCAATGCTCTTTTATATAAAAAAGCTGTTAAATCCGGCTCAAATCCCAAAAATATGGAAATTGAAATAATAGAGAATCAAAAATTTAATATTGTCCGCAGGTTTGCACTAAAAGGAAAAATTTTCAGAATAAAAATCCAGGTAAAACCAGGTCTTATTAGAGGATATCATACTGACAACAAATAACCGGCATGGCCGAAGCATGGTTGCTCATCGGCCACAACAAAGAATGAAAGTCGCTGTTTGGTTTACAAAGACTTTCATATAAAAAAAAGAGGCGATCATGCTGAAAGCCAATAAAAAAACAGGGCTTGTATTTTTCCCGGCCTTTGACTGGGCAATAGATCCCACCCATCCTGAACGGGAGGAACGTCTTCTCTACACCCAGGATCAGGTAAAAGAAGAGGGGATCTTTGATATTAAAGGAATTGAAGAGTACAAACCTGACATTGTTTCCCTCAAAGATATAAGGCGGGTACATTTTTGTGTTCCCGATGAAGAGAGTGTTACAACCAAATCCCACCTGATAAGTGCAGGAGGTGCAAAGACAATTGCAAGGGCAGTAATGGAAAAAGAGGTAGAGAGCGGTTTTGCCCTTGTAAGACCTCCTGGACACCATGCAATGCGCATATCCCATGGCGGCCGGGGTTTCTGCCACATCAACATGGAAGCTATAATGGTTGAGTATATAAGAGAAAAATACGGCATCAAAAGAGTAGCCATTGTGGATACTGACTGCCACCATGGAGACGGAACCAATGATATCTACTGGCATGATCCCAACACCCTCTTTATATCCATTCACCAGGATGGAAGAACAATGTATCCTGGATCAGGTTTTCCAAGGGAGCTTGGAGGGCCTAATGCCAAAGGTACAAACCTTAATATTCCGCTGCCCCCTGCAACATCCACTGAAGGTTACCTTTATATTCTGGAAAACACCATACTGCCTGCTATTGAGGCATTTAAACCTGAAATAATCATAAATTCAGCAGGACAGGACAATCACTATTCAGACCCTTTGACAAACATGAATTTTTCAGCCCAGGGTTATGCAGAACTTACAAGACTTTTAAAACCAGACATTGCGGTGCTGGAAGGTGGATATGCCATTGAAGGAGCTCTTCCATATGTTAACCTTGGAATAATCCTTGCCATGGCTGGAATGGACTATTCCAGGGTAATTGAACCTGATTATGACGCTGAGAGACTTAAACAGTCGTCCCATATCACAGAAGCAATTAAAAAAACGTCAAAGACCATTAATGATTTTTTTGCAAAAAGAGATGAAATGAGGGAAAAAGCAGGTAAGCACGGTGAAATTCAGGAGAGACACAGAGAAATATTTTATGACACAGATAATATATTTGAGAGCCAGAAAGAAAAAATAAGGATCTGTAGAGATTGTGCAGGAGCTCTTGAAATAGACTCCAAGGCCTCCCCGGGCATGCATATTCTTGCGGTGCATATCCCCATAGATGCCTGCCATGACTGCATTGAGACAGGATATGAAATGTTTGAAAAAGCAGACAAAAAAAGATTCAACACAGTATTTCTCCAGGACAGAACAAAAGATATCTACACTATCAAATAATGAACTCTCACAAAACAAGTTTGTTGTGGCCGATGAGAATAATCATGCTCCGGCCATGCCGGTTTATATGAAAGTCCGTCTAACGTACTGCAATGGCATGACTTTCATTATTTGTTGTGGCCGATGAGAATAACCATGCTCCGGCCATGCCGGTTATATGAAAGTCTCTGTAACCAACAGCAACTTGGCTTTGCGTCTTCGACCCATGCTTTGTCACAATCTTTGATTTTGTGGGCAAACCTAGGTGAAAGATCAGGTCTGCCCGTGGCAGTTATTCAAGATTACGAACTGCCAGAACCCTGTAGGCTCTATATTTTGAAATTCTATCAGTGTATGAGTATCCCCTGTGAAAATTAAAAAGCCGGGCTGAAATGAATTTCATTTCAGCTGCCCAGACCCATCCACAGCTCAGTTCAATCACAGAGACAATTTTCACTTTCTGACCACAGTTTGTCTCATACCCTTTATAGAGCGGACTCTGATCATAAAGAGTCTTAAGTTCATCAAGAAAGGGTAAACGCCAGTTGTCATAACTCTTTGGAAGTGTGCAGGGAAGCGTATATTTAACCCATTTCTGTGCCTGCCTCCAATTGATGTCACCCATGTTGTCTGTTTTGGCCCACATGACATTTAACAGCGTATCTGTCACTGTACCATCAGCATTGTCAATAAAACGTTCCTTTGCATGGACAGAATCAAAGGCCGTAAAAATGAATAACAAAAAAAATAGATAAAAAATAGATACTGCTGCAAATTTATTCATAACTTTACCCCGTTGCAATGATATAAATAAAAAATAAAATCAACACGATACCTATTTAAATAATTAAACAATTATAATGTTTACGTCAATAAAAAAAATTATTTGCCCTGTAATATTCTTAGCACTATCAGCATTAAAACCTGTTTTAATACAAGCCAGCATCTATATAAAGCTTGATTTAACCCCATTTTTCGTGGTAATTTCAAATCTAAAAAAAAATGGTAAGTGCTCACAGGGCACCGCACCTGCTGTGCGTTGGGGTTATTTGAAGTAGATGAATACATCTGCCTGCCCACCGCCTTG
>JAYEHB010000382.1:0-6004 GCA_034659375.1 Thermodesulfobacteriota bacterium | reverse complement strand
TTTTCCATGGAAAAGGAAGAGACACTAAAGAGGGCAAGAACCATTGAAGAGATAGGAGCATGGGTTGTCCATAACGGTTTTTACTCAGAAAATACAATAATTAACCTTGTACCCAATCCCACAGCTATAACCGTTGATGAGATCAATGCACTTTTTAAGCATCTGCATACTTTTTTTTTAAAGGATGATCAAAATATCATATTTGATGCTCTGAATTTAAAAGAGCAAATAACATCATTGTTTGTATCTTTAAATCTCTCTACGCCAAGAAATATTAAGCAGATAATAGAGTGTTCCGCTGTTTATCGAAATTCCTGGGGAGAGATGTACTGCGTTTTTTTCTCAAAACAGGATGGGTTTAACTCCATGGATGATTTCGTAAAAAGACTGAAAAAAGAGCTGCACCTGAAAAAAAAATTGCACTCGAAAAAAGAGTTGTATATTGATGAACTCCCTGTAAATACACTGTTTTATTTCCCAAAATCATTATCTTTAAAATTTGGTAATGATTTTGCAGGGTCAGGCTTGCGCTATTAACTGTTCGGCCTTGATCAATCGTTTCGGCTATATGTAAAAATTGAGGTGCCAAAGGGGTCAGGCTTTTGTTATTCGTGTCGTTATCAAACCTTGAAGATAATTAACCAAAAAATCAAGATAATGACAATAACGAAAGCCTGACCCCACCCTCATATGCCATGATGGAATGGGAAACGTGGAATTCTTTTTTCTCTTTGTTATATTCTATATCCTCAATTTTGTTGAAACAGAGCTCTTTTTCCTGTTTTGTCACTACGCTGATGTCATAATTGGAATTAAAATGTTTTAACTCTTTTTTCTGTTCTTTTCTTGCATGAACAAAATCCATATGCCTTGCAACTCTTTGGGATGTCTCGCTGTTTAATGTTTTGACACCCTTTTCTATTCGTTCTGCAATATGGCTCATAAATCCTTTTTCAAGTTCAAAGCCAATACTGTTTCTGGCTGCAGCCATGGCAGCAAGTGTTGTTGTGCCAATCCCCAAGAACGGGTCCACCACTGTATCCTCTTTTACAGAATACATGTTTATAAGCCTGTATGGCAGTGCAAAGGGAAATGCTGCGCTTCTCTTTCTCAGTTCCTTTGTGGAGAGCTTTTGCACAGCTCCTTTCAGGTCAAACCAGATATCAGAGAACCACTGGTTTCTCTCTTCCCAGAAAAGAGCGCTCTCTCTTCTTTTCTCTTTTTGTTTTTGTTTTTTAAATTCCCTTTTTGAACCTTTTCTAAGGATAAGAATATACTCATGCTCCAGTGTAACATAGGCACCACCAGGAAGCATACCAGAACCCATGAATTTGTTGGGTGCATTGGTCTGTTTTCTCCAGATAATTGAAGGCATTGGGGAAAAGCCTGATCTTACCAAATGCTGAAGAATCCTTGAATGGTTGGGATAGAGCATAAAGTCTTCATGGATTTTTCTTGTGGCATCACCAATGTTGATGCAGGCAAAAGAGCCTGGTGCAAGTATTCTGTAAACTTCATCCCATACTGCATCAAGTTGCTGGTGCATAAGTTCAAACGCTTCCATGCCGTTATCTGCATTAAGGTGAGTTTGAATTTCAGGATTTTGTGCAGCAAAGAGATCATCCCACATCTCTATCATGGGGTATGGAGGAGATGTGACAACCATCTGGACTGATTCTGATTCAATCATGGACATGTCTGAAGAGTCTGACAGATGAACTGCATGGCAGGTTTTCATAATTGTTTAAAATCCATAATTGCTTTTACTATCTCTTCCGGCTCATCAAGTACCTGAATAATATTAAAATTTTCAGGAGATATCATTCCATCCTTAAGAAGTCGTTGTTTTATCCAGTCCATGAGTCCATTCCAATATTCAGAACCCACAAGTATTACAGGAAGGGGTTTGATTCTCTGGGTCTGGATCAGGGTTATGGCTTCAAACAGTTCATCCATGGTTCCAAAGCCGCCTGGTATGATGACATAAGCCGTGGCATATTTAATAAACATTACCTTGCGTATAAAGAAGTATTTGAATTCAAGTTTTATGTCAGCATATTCATTGGGGATCTGTTCAAAGGGAATGTTTATGTTAAGACCCACCGATATCCCGCCGGCCTTGGCAGCACCTTTGTTTGCCGCTTCCATTATGCCGCCTCCACCGCCTGTAACAACAGCGAATCCCTCCTTTGCCAGAAGAGAGCCAATCTGTTCAGCTTTTTGATAATAAATGTTGTCAGGTGTTGTTCTGGCAGACCCGAAGACTGTGACAGCAGGCCCTATATTGTTAAGAGAGTCAATTCCTTCAACAAACTCCCCCATTATTTTAAACAATCTCCATGACTCTCCGCTTTTAAAGTCATCTATTGGAAATTTTCCATTGATTTTTTTTGTCAATATTCATCTCCCAAATTTATGTAAAAGTGTCTTTTTGCTTTGCATATTTGATCCATGATTGTAAATATTCGGCATACAGCCGAAAATTCAGACCTTTCAGCCCTTTCCTTCATAGCCGATGGAAATTTTTTCTCCTTCAACAATAACAGGTACTTTTCTGTTCCCATTCGAAAATGAAAGCATTCTGTCAAGTTCTTCAGGGTTGTCAATAACATCAATGTAGTCAAATGGAATCTTTTTTTTTGCAAATGCCCCACGGGCAGCAGTTGTAAAAGGTCATGAGCTTTTACCAAAAATCAAATTTTTATTGTCCATTTTATCCTCCATGTTCTGTATTTATAATTCAACAATTAAAACAGTAGGTTCTGGGTTTTTACCACAATAAAAAATCAAGAAGATCAAGCTTTTATTATCATAGATACCAGAGAGAGTCAATTTTGTAATTGTGACGCTTATTGACATTTTTCCAGTTAAGATGTATTGATGTATTAAAATTTGAGTAAATATTCGGCCAGTACCCTATCTTCGCCCATTTTGGCCTTCACATAACCTGAAGGTCACACGTAACCTGAAGATCACACGTAAGCTGAATATTTACTCAAATAGTGCCCGGGAAAAATACAGTTTTCGGGTAGATATGAAATAATAAAGGGAAAAAGATAAACAGATACAATATGTTATCATGCAAAAGTACAATAATGAACAGCCTTGGAATGCATGCACGACCAGCTGCAATGATTTCAAAAATTGCTCAGAATGCCCAACAGGATGTCTGGATAGGAGATGGTGAGAACAGGGCGGATGCATCAAGCGTTATTGACATACTCTCCATTGGTATGACAAAGGGAACAGAGGTTCGCTTGGAAGTTGAACATAAAAATGATATCCAGATACTTGAATCAATCAAAAAACTTATAGAACAGGGATTTGGGGAGGATACTGATGGGTGAATCAGAATCCAGAGAGGTTAGAATACACGGTATAAGCGGATCACCCGGGATCTGTATAGGTCAGGCATATATTGTTGACCGGGAAGGTGTGGATATTATTAAAAGATATTCCATATCAGAAAATTTGGTAAAGCATGAGATAAACCGGTTTAAGAGTGCTGTTAAAAAGGCAAAGGATGAACATTCAAAAATAATTGAATCACTGAATGATGATTTAAGTTCCCAGCTAAATATTCTTGAAACACATCTGGCTCTTTTTAAGGACAAGATGCTCTATGGAAAAACCATTGAGACAATTAAGACAGAGTGTGTAAATGCAGAATGGGCACTTAGAAAAGTGTTGCGCCAGGTTAAAGCAATGTTTACAAAATTGGATGACCCGTATCTGCAGTCCAGAGTATCAGATATTGTTCAGGTCTCTGAACAGGTCATGCGTTATCTTGTTGGAGCCCAGGATGTCAGGATTGCAGATATAAATAAACGGGTTATACTGGTTGCCCATGATCTTTCCCCTGCTGATACAAGCCAGATTCAGCTTGAACGGATCAAGGGATTTGTAACTGACCGGGGTGGAAAAGATTCCCATACAGGTATCATTGCAAAATCATTGCACATACCTTGTGTCTTAGGCACTGGAAAAGCAACCATCTGTGTGAACAATGATGATATTCTCATTGTTGACGGCTCATCGGGAATAATAATTATCAATCCTGATGAGGATACACTTTTTAAATATGAAGAGAGAAAATCCAGGTACGATGATTACCGGGCTCTGCTTGCCAGAGAGAGTTATCTGCCTGCTGTTACTCTGGACGGGGAAAAGTTTTGTCTTAAGGCAAATATTGAACTTGTTGAGGAGGTTGTCGCAGTAAAGGACAATGGTGCAGATGGTGTGGGGCTTTTTAGAACGGAATTTCTCTATCTTAATCTTAAAAGATTTCCCACAGAGGAAGAGCTTTTTGATAAGTACAAAGAGGTTGCAGAGCTTATGACTCCTGGCTGTGTAACCATAAGAACCCTTGATATCAATGGAGATAAGGTCCTTCCCTATGCCGTTGCTGCGGAAGAGGCAAATCCTGCATTGGGCTTGAGAGGTGTTAGATTTTGCCTTAAAAGAACTGATATTTTTTTAACCCAGATAAAGGCTGTTTTAAGAGCTGCTGCATTTGGAAATATAAAACTTCTAATTCCAATGATCTCTGCTGTTGAAGAGATTGTTGAGGTGAAAACAGTAATTGACAGAGCAATTGAAGAGCTTGAAGATGAAGAGAAAATATTTAATAAGAATGTTCCACTGGGTATTATGATAGAGGTTCCTTCAGCAGTAATAATGGCTGAGGAACTTGGAAAACATGTGGATTTTTTCAGCATAGGAACCAATGATTTAATTCAGTATTCCCTTGCCATAGACAGGAGAAACAGGCAGGTGGCTCATCTTTATCAGCCATTGAACCCAGCTGTTATCAGAATGATTAAAAGCCTGATGGATGCAGCTGATAAGAGCGGCGTGGATGTTGCCATGTGTGGTGAAATGGCAGGAGAACCGGTAAATATTCCTGTTTTAATGGGCCTTGGACTTAAGGAGTTTTCCATGAATTCCGGGGCAATACCTGTTGTTAAGCAGGTTATCAGGCAATTGGATTCAAAAGAGACAAAAAATATGGTCAATACCATTCTGACAATGCAGAGTGTCTCTGAAATCATTGAGCTGGTAGAGGAAAAATACAGGAAAATTCTTCCTTCTAAAGAATTTGATGAACAGGAAAATGCGGGGTGATAAACGTAATATGGGTGCTGATCATATAAAAATAATAGCAAATAATAGAAAGGCCAGGCACGATTTTTTTATATCTGATGAGGTTGAGGCCGGCATTATGCTTGTTGGAACAGAAGTGAAATCCATCCGTGAGGGCAGGGTAAATCTTAAGGATTCCTATGCTGACATTAAAAACGGAGAGGTCTTTTTAAGACAGCTGCATATTACGCCATATAAGTATGCATACTATGGCAACCATGATCCACTAAGGTCAAGAAAGCTTCTTTTGCATAAATCTGAAATCAAGAAATTGATCGGCAAGGTTAATGAAAGAGGCTTTACCATAGTTCCGCTTAAGCTCTATTTTAAAAATAACAAAATAAAGGTGCAGATAGGGCTTGGAAAGGGTAAAAAACTCTATGATAAAAGAGAGACCATAAAGAAAAAAGATATGGCACGGGATATGGACAGGATAAAGAAAGAGTATTCCTGAATAGAATCAAAATTTCTGGTGAGAATCTGGATTTTTGCCATAAGAAATTGAAGGTAAATGTATAGTATATAAATACCTGACAAATCTTAATTAAAATTACCTGTTTTATAAATTAAATATTTTTATCATTTTTAACTTGACAACAAGCCTAATATGAACTACATTTTTATAGTTCTCTCAATGCAGATCTAAATGGAGCATTGAACATAATTAGAAAAGCAGTTCCTGAAGCTCTTGATAATTTGACAGGACTAAGGAATAGAGGCCGAGGGTTTCGGCCGTTTAAGGTGCTTGCATTTTAATAAAGAAATATTATTATGTCTTAATTTTGTTACATTTAATTAAGATTTAGTGGTTTTTCATGACCTGTTCTTGTGATCTACTGTTGTGATCTACTGATCTTTTAAA
>JAYEHB010000381.1:0-6034 GCA_034659375.1 Thermodesulfobacteriota bacterium | reverse complement strand
TAATTTTCAATTTTCAATTTTCAATTTTCAATTTTTACCTATTCTTCCATTCAATATCAGATCTCTTTTCCAGAAACGCCTTAATTCCGATTTGAGCGTCTTCTGCCATGTTGTTCATAACGATTGTATTTTTGGCAAGATGCAAGGCATTATTGTCAGACTGATCTATCTGGGCGTAGAAAGCCTGTTTGCCGATACCAAGAGTTAACCGGCTGGCTTCAGCTATCTGCATGGCCATCTTCTCGGTCTCTTCAGATAGATTTTCCAGGGGAACAACTTTATTTATCAAACCAAGTTCTTTAGCTTCCCAGGCTGGGAAATACCGACCTGTAACCAGCATTTCCATAGCTGCTTTTCTTCCAATGGCCCTGGTAATGGCAACCATTGGGGTAGTGCAGAAGAGACCGATTTTAACTCCAGGAGTAGCAAAAGCAGCATCTTCGCTGGCCACTGCAAGATCACACCAGGCAACCAGCTGACATCCGGCAGCTGTGGCTATCCCCTGTACCTGGGCGATAACCGGCTGGGGCAATTCATGAATCAACTGCATCATTTTTGTGCATTGATCAAAAATATCTTTGTATTCTTTCATGCCATGATCAACCAATTCAGCCAGATAATGCCCTGCACAGAAATTTTTCCCCGCAGCTCTGATAATGACTACCTTGACAGATTCATCTATTGATAATCTGTTTAATGCATCAATTATCTCACTGATCATTTTTGCTGATAATGCATTTATTTTTCCAGGGTTATTCAAGGTTAAAACTCCAACAGCATTTTCCTGCAAAAACTCTATCTCTTCATATGCCATTTCATTCTCCTTATTAAGGGCCAACGGGGTCAGGCCTGCGAGTTTGTCGTCTTTGTCCGTTTACCTGACCCCTCCATTTGTTGAAATATTACAATATTAGACATTATTCTCAATATTTTCAAACGATTATGAACAACAACGTAAATAAGCCCCCGGAATCCAACAAGAGCCTTTGTCAAATACCATCCCTGCTATTCCTGGATGTTTGGCAGGGTAGTAAATTCTCCCTTATGATTTCTCAGTTTAAATTCCTTTTCATTTTTTTCCATTATATAATAGTCAGGCATCAGAGGGATTTTGCCTATATTAGTGGCAATGACATGCATGGGCTGGGCAAGGCCGGTTGTATGCCCCCGCAGAGCATCCCTGATAAGCTCAGAACCTTTTTCCACAGGAGTTCTAAAGTGGTCAATTCCCGGTGCAGCTTCGCAGTAAAATAGATAGTATGGTTTTATTCTGACAGTAAGGAGCTTCTGGTGAAGCTCTTTAAAAGTTTCAACATCATCATTTATTCCTTTGAGAAGAACTGCCTGGTTGCCTACATTTACACCACATGACAGAAGATCAAAGACTGCCCTGGCAGTATTTTCAGTTATCTCCTTTGGATGGTTGCACTGGGTGTTGATCCAGATGGGGATTTTGTGGTATTTGCCAAGAACTTTTTTAAGACCCCCGGTTATTCTGTGGGGCAGGACAATTGGTGTTCGTGTGCCAAATCGTATCATCTGAATGTGATCTATCTCTCTTATTTTTGTGATTAGATATTCAATCTTTTCATCTGAGAGAATAAACGGATCACCTCCTGTTATAAGAACATCCCTGATCTCTTTGTGCTGCTTTATCCATTCAATGCCTTCATCAACATCAAATCTGAGCTTGAGATCCTGATCCACCACCAGCTCTTTTCTAAAGCAGTGACGGCAGTAGTTTGCACAGGTCTCAATAACAGTAAATGCAATTCTGTCATGGTACTGTCTTGCAATGCTGTCCGGTCTTTTTTCATCTGTCTCTCTGTTTTCTTTCCAGAGCAGATAATCCTTCATGCCAAATCTGTTTTCAAGTTCTTTAAACGAAGGAATGACCTGTTTTCTTATGGCACATTCAGGGTTATCCTTATCCATAAGAGATGCAAAATAGGGAGTGGTACCCCATTTTGTTTTAAGTTCATTTAAAACTTTTTCTTCTTCAGTTGTGAGATTTATAATTTTTTTTAGTTTTTCAGGAGTATTAACAAACTCCTGCATTTGTTTTATCCATTCTTCCATATTTTATGTCTCCTTAAATAATTTAAATGGTTACATGACCAAGAAAGTTTTTAAGTCTTTCTGATTGTGGATTATTTATCATTTCAACTGGATCGCCATCTTCAGCTATCCTGCCATCATCCATGAATAAAAGTCTGCTTCCCACCTGGGACGCAAATCCCATTTCATGGGTTACCACTATCATGGTCATGCCGCTGTCCTTTGCAATGCTTTTCATAACATCCAGCACTTCGCCTATCATTTCAGGATCAAGTGCTGATGTAGGTTCATCAAAGAGCATTACCTTTGGACTTATTGCCAGGGCTCTTGCAATGGCGACTCTTTGCTGCTGTCCACCGGAAAGTTCTCCTGGAAGTTTGTCCTCAAAGTTTGATAACCCAACTTTTGAAAGAAGCTCCCTGGCTATCGTATTAGATTTTTTGGTGGACATGTTACGGGCTTTTCTAGGTCCAAAGGAGATATTCTCCAGAGCTGTCATGTGGGGGAAAAGATTGAACTGCTGAAATACCATGCCCACTTCAAGCCGGATATCCCTTATTTTTCCCATCTCCCCGGGTATTTTGATGGAATCTACTATAAGTTCGCCTGCACTTATCATTTCAAGGCAGTTAATGCAGCGGATTAAAGTTGATTTTCCGGAACCTGACGGACCAACAACTACAACCACATCGCCTTTATTTATGGAAAGGTTTATATCGTGCAGCACCTCGGTGTCAGCAAAACTTTTACAAACATTTTTTAGTTCTATTATGCTTTTCACAGTATTCTCATTCTCTTTTCAAAATATTTTAATACATAGGCAAGAACAGCGGTCATGATTAAATATATAATTGCAACAGCTGACCATATCTCGATTGCCCTGAAGTTACTTGCCATGATCTCCTGCCCCTGTCTTGTTAATTCACCAACTCCAATTATAATAAAAAGGGATGTATCCTTAAGACTTATTATAAATTGATTGCCGAGGGGAGGAATCATCCTTCTAAAGGCGATGGGCCCGATAACATGGACAAGCAGGTTAAAACGGCTTATTCCCATTGACATTCCAGCTTCAACAAGTCCCTTGTCAATGGAAACAACTGCTCCTCTAACAATTTCTGCTATATATGCTCCTGCATTTATCATGATGGTGATAATTGCAGCTGTTAAAGCTTCAATACGAAAACGGTCCAGATCAAAACCTGCTTTTATAATCATGGGAAATGCAAAATAGAGAAACATTGCCTGAACAATAATGGGGGTTCCGCGTATAAGTTCAATATAGGCTGATGACAGATAACTTATCATTTTAGTGACAGGTTTGAAAATGCCATGGGGCATTTCACCAAGAAATGGTGTACCTGCAATCCGGCCAAGGCCTGCAGCTATACCCATCACCATTCCTCCTGCAAGTCCTGCAATTGTGATGTACCATGTTAGTTTTGCACCAGCCAGCAGAGCAGGCATTGCATTTGTAATTATGCTAAATTGAAAATCCATAATACCTCTGTTGAAAAGTAACGGTTCACAGTCAATTAACCGAGCCTAAACATATACCGTGTTTTTACAACGCAGCTTATCAGGAAAAATCGGCTTCTAAAATGTAAAGGGCAACGGGCAGGCACAGGGGCCTGCCCCTACCATTCGCAGTTGCCCGATTGGTTCATGACCGTAGGGGCAACCCCCTGTGGTTGCCCTTCGTCAGGGGCAACGGGCAAATAAAGGATGTCCAGCATTTTTTTGACAATCTATTCAGGATCAGCACCAAACCATTTTCTGTACAGGTCTGCATACTCGCCGCTCTCTTTCATCTCCAGAAGAGCTATGTTGGCTTTGTCACGAAGAGCGCTTCCCTGGGGAAAAGCAATGCCATAATAAGCAGCTTCGACATCGGGACCAACTGCTTTGACTTTTCCATTTCCGGCAGTTTTAATAAAATAGAGAACATTGGGTGCATCATGAACAGCTGCATCAGCTCCGCCGGTTACAACTTCAAGGTATGCCTGGTCAATGTTGGGGAATTTGACCAGATTTTTTATCCCAAGTTTGTTAAGATAATCAACTGTGAAAGTTCCTGTTTTTACAGCAACTTTTTTCCCTTTTAGATCCTCAGGTCCATTGATGTCAGTTGTTCCGGATGGAACCATGACTTTTAAACCAGCATGGAAATATTGATGGGAAAAATCAATTGCCTTTTCCCGTTTAGCGGTTATAAATATCGCTGCAAGGGCAGCATCTATATTCCCGGTTGTTAAAGCAGGGATCAATCCGTTGAAATCCATAGGTTTGAGTTCATAATCAACACCTATATGTTTTGCAATAGCTGCCCACAGGTCAACATCAAATCCTGTATAATTTCCATCTGCTCCCTTGAACTCAAAGGGTACAAAGGCTGTGTCAACTCCAACATAAAGCTTGCCTGCATAGGCGGTATTGAAAATCATAAGCCCCATAAATGTAAGTACAATGAGTTTCATTATAAAATTTTTGTTAAACAAATTGCAAATTGCCATTGATCTACCTCCATTAAATTGATTAGATATAATTTAAGTATAGCACTGCCACGGGCAGACCTGGCCATTTTCTACAACAATCTGGCCACCTCGGTTTGCCCACAACAAAAAATGAAAGTCGCTGTTTGGTTTACAAGGACTTTCATATAAACTGCCACGGGCAGCCTTGATGGTCTAAGTCTGCACACAACAAACGATGAAAGTTACACTCCTGGTTTGCCAGGACTTTCATATAACTGCCACGGGCAGCCTTGATGGTCTAAGTCTGCACACAACAAACGATGAAAGTTACACTCCTGGTTTGCCAGGACTTTCATATAACCGGCATGGCCGGAGCATGGTATTCACCCCAGCCACAACAAAATATAAAATATAAGTAATTGGACAAATGTTTTTATATCAAAGACATCCGAGTTTTTGGAAACCTTGGAGGTCTAAATGCCAAAAAACTTATGGTCAAGTACTTAGTTATAAATTAATTTTTTCAAGTTCACCGGAAGATCACTTTCACTGATACAAAAAAATTCTGAAATTCATTTTTAAAAAAATAGCATAGCCTTTACGCTTTTGTCAAGACCCTTATTTTTTAGGCTCTTGTTGGATTCCGGGGCTTATTTTCGTTGTTGTTCATAATCGTTTGAAAATATTGAGAATAATGTCTAATATCGCAATATTTCAACAAATTCAAATGGTTCGCACAATTCTGCTTCAAAAGGCCCTGAAACACAATATGAACCAGAACCAAAGGAGATCAGACTTTTTCCCTGCCAGGCGTTGCGACAATCAAGCTGTTTGAGGACCAGTGGCCGCAGGTCGCCGATTTTTAGCCTGGCAGGGAAAAAATCCTCCATCGTTCTCGTTCCTGACAGGCAGCCGCTGGGCACGGTGGTATTCAAAAAACTTGATAATCGAGTATTAGCAAAATTTTTATGCACTGTCATATAACTGCCATGGGCAGCCTTGGTGGTCTAAGTCTGCACACAACAAATGATGAAAAGTTACACTCCTGGTTTGCCAGGACTTTCATATAACCGGCATGGCCGGAGCATGGTCATTGCATCGGCCACAACAAACAATGAAACTCTTATCACTACAGTCTTTTGGACGGAGTTTCATATAAAACTTTAAAAAAACAGCACACTTTATTGAATATGCTTAGAATATGCTTAATTTTTGTGTTATTTTTATTGTATGAAAAAGCAAAAAAACAAAAATCAACAAAAGCAGGCGGAAAAAAAGGAACAAACAACGCAGACAGAGAGCAATCTGACCCGCTGGCATACAATACTTGGCGACATGCTGGAAAAACTTCTTTCCCCTGTAAACATAACTGTTGAGACCGATTTTCCGGTCATGAGCAAGCCTCCAAGGGGTGATATTTTACTGATCAGGCGGGATACTCCACAATGGACTCGGCAGCAGCTTGAACTTCTGCCCGACGGTATCAGGGATACAAAGGCTGA
>JAYEHB010000380.1:5364-20586 GCA_034659375.1 Thermodesulfobacteriota bacterium | reverse complement strand
CAAAAGAGGTTCATATGCGCATTGCCTGCCCCTGCTTAATTCATCCCTGTGAGTTCCTCAATTTCTCAAACTCCAGATCAACTCTGGATCTGGCCGGACGTAAAGCAATTTATGATCTTGAAAACAGCGAAGATGGGGATCTGTCAGAATATGCAGACAATGGTTCTGACAAACATCTTGCCATGGTTGATAACATCAGACAGCGGCTGGGACTTACCAGTTTGCGTTACCAGAAGATGGAAGACCTTGTAGCTGCCATTGGTCTGCCAAAAAAACAATTGTGCACCCATTGCTGGGACGGCTCAAGCCATTTTTAGAAATTCTAAGGGATCTGGAAGAAAATAATATACGTATATTGCGCAGGCCAATTTGTATGATCGGGTTGTTCGTCTTCAAGGCACGGTAATGGGGGCATCTTGAAATATGTCCCATTGGCGCAACGCAGGAGACGGGCAAAAAGACAAGCAAGATGCGTGGATTATTTTTTGGAAGATCCCTAAGGTCATGCGTAAATATTGAGAGTGTGCCTTGTTATACAGAGCATGTGAGACGGTATGTTGAGAAAAAATATGGTGGGGTATACACCAGCCACTGTTATCATCGATTCTCCGGTTATGTTCAAGGATACCAAGCGTGATTTTACCTGGAAGCCCCACAATTACAAGGAGAAATTTTATGGTCCAACACTGAAAGCAGGCGGGAATGGAAAAAAATGAAATACAGGATTGAATTTCATCCAAAAGCGGCAAAAGAGTTTTATAAATTAGATGGTAGAGTTAAATTAGTTGTGAATTGTTATCTGGCCAGGGGTAAGTTTTGGATTTGTTTTTATGTTAAAGCAGGTATTTGGGTAAAGGCTCCTAAGCTTTTTTAAATTATAGTTTTTGTCTCCCCTCAGTCTTGATTCTGAAACAGGGTTGACTTCCAGAGTGATATTTGTACTGGTTGAGGCTGTTAATGTTTTGCTAAGTATCTTAAGGGTTTTGTCCAGAAAAATTTCAGAAAATACAAGGTGGCCAAAAGCTGGATGCCAGGGGCCTGCCACCATGGATTCGTCATTCTGGAGAACCTCTGAGGCCTGGAGTCCCATGCGGATGACAGGGATGCTCTTTTTGTTGAAAATAAGGAATATTTCTTTTACAAGTGTGACGCATTCGTCAAGGGAGAGAGGAGTATATTGCCCCTTGAGGTACCATTTGTGAACAAGGCTTTTGTTGAGAATGATCAATGGATATATGCGGATAAAGTCAGGAGCAAGATCGGCTGTTTCTCTTGCACTCTTTATTGCAATATCATGGGTCTCGCAAGGCAGCCCCACCATTATCTGTAATCCTGTTTCAAATTTGTACTCTTTTAACAGTGCCATTGCCTTGCGGGTATGGGCAGAGGTGTGCCCCCTCTTTGACATGGAGAGTACCCTGTTGTCCATTGACTGGGCCCCAAGTTCAATGGTTGTAACAGAATAATTTTTTAAAAATTCAAGGCTTTCTCTTGTAATTGTATCAGGACGTGTGGAAAAGCGTATACTCTCTATTTTCTTTTTTTTTACCAGTTCCTCTGCACAATCAAGCAGCTCTTTTATCTGATTTTGTTCAAGGCCAAGAAAGGTTCCTCCAAAAAAGGCCAGTTGAACTTTCTCTCTTTTTCCCTTAAATTTAAGATATTTCGCAACTTCCTGCTCTATTTTTTTAGAATCAGGTAGTCTTGGCTGTTCGTTGGTAATAATGGTCTGGTTGCAGAATGCACAGTGGTGGGGGCAGCCACTGTGTGGTATGAATATAGGGATGACAAGGGGGCTTTGCCGGGTCTTGATTAATTTATGGGGAACTGCCTCTACCTGCTGGTAGAGATTTCTTTCTGTCTGCATTAATTTGCATCTTTTATTTATTTTGATTTTTGAGCTTGGTTTTTTAAGGTTTCCAGAGCATTTTTTGCTGCATTCTGTTCAGCCATTTTTTTACTTTTTCCTGAACCGGTTGTTTTGGTTTTACAGGTGTTGACAGTGATTTCAAATATTTTATCATGGTCGGGTCCGCTCTCTTTCACTATTGTGTAACAGGGAGCATCTTTACCCATCTCCTGAACATATTCCTGGAGCATGCTTTTATAATCTTCAATATTTGATCCTTTAAATGCAGCCTCAATTTTTTCATTAAAATGACTTTCGATGAGAGCATATGTTTTTTGAAATCCATTGTCCAGATAAACAGCCGCCACAACAGCTTCAAAGGTGTCTGCAAGTATAGAATCTTTTTCATTCCCTCTGGTGAGTCTCTCTCCCTTGCCAAGTAGAATGAATCTGCCAAGATCAATCTTTTTTGCCATGGAGACAAGACCTGCCTCGCTTACAAGGCTTGCCCTGAGTTTTGACAGATCTCCTTCGTTGATCTCAGGATATTTTTCCATGAGCATCTGTCCAATGACGAGTCCTAACACAGCATCTCCAAGAAATTCAAGGCGCTGGTTGTCATTCATCTTTTTGTTCTGATGCTCGTTTGCGTAGGAACTGTGGCAAAGGGCATTGTTGAGAAGGGATTTGTCAGTAAAAATATGTCCCAGGTTTTTTTCAAGATTTTCAGTCCCGGGATAGATTGTTTTCTGTTTTTCAACTTCATCGATCAGGGCACTAAAATGCATGGAATCAACATAAAGAGTGCCATTCCCGGTACCTATTTTGACTCCCTGTTTAAGTGTACCGTGGAAATCAGAACCTCCTGTGGCAAGAATTTCTTTTTTTTCTGCAAGGTTGGCAAAAAAAGCAGTCTGCTCTTGTGTGTGGTCTGTGTGGTATACTTCAATACCCTTTAGCCCCATCTCCACAAGCTGGTTAATAAGTTTTGTAAGAGAGTTATTTTCTGTTGGTTTAATAAGCCCTGGATGGGCAAGAACAGGAATGCCTCCTGCATCAAGTATCAGCTCGATGGCTTCCCGGCAGGAGAGTCGAAATTTGTCAACATAGGCTGGTTGACCGGTTGCAAGGTATTTGTCAAAAGCATCAGAAAAGGAGGTGACAAATCCTTTTTCTACCATGGCCCTGGCAATATGGGGTCTGCCGGTTTGACCAGGGCCGCATATTTTTTTTACCTCTTCAAGGGAAAGGTCACAACCAAGAGAGTTTAGTTTTTCCAGGATACGTGGATTTCGACCGGCCCTTGCCTGTTTTAATTTTTTTAAGGATTCATTGAGCTTCTGGTCATGGATACTGAACCCATATCCAAGAATATGAAAGCTTCCACTGCTGGAAAAATCATCCAGGGGCAGGGCACTTATTTCAATGCCTGTGATAAATTCTATTGCCTGGGGAATTCCTGCTTCAATGAGCTGTTTTACCCCCTCAATTGTGTCATGGTCAGTTATGGCAATGGCCGTAAGTCCCGGGATGGATAATGATTCTTCAACTATTTCAAAAGGCGTACAGGACCCGTCAGAAGCGGTCGAGTGGATATGAAGATCAATCACTGCACTCTCCTGTTATATTCCAAGGGCTTTTTCCATAACTTCTTCTTTGGTTTTACACTCAATACACTGTGTTGTAACAGGTCTTGCCTTGAGTCTTGCAATGGATATATCCTCTCCGCATAACTCACAAATGCCAAAAGTCTCCTCTTCCATACGTTGTAAGGCCTTTTTTATTTTTTTAATGAGTTTATGTTCCCTGTCTCTGATTCTAAGTTCAAAATTGCGGTTGGATTCATGGGAAGCTCTGTCAGTGGGGTCTGCAAAATTATCCTTTTGTAGTGTCATGCCTGTTACTGTATCATCGGCATGGGAGAGCAGATTGTTGAGTCTCTCAGTTAAAAGGTCTTTAAAAAAGTTCAGTTCTTTATCATCCATTTTTTTATCCTTTTCGTAAAATTTCCTAATCAGATTTACGTCGCCCTGTATCAGATATAAGTTGATTATTATATACCGAATAACGTGTTAATGTAAAGCAAAAAATGGGGCTTGGTTCTATAATGAATTATGAATTATGAATTATGAATTATGAATTATCAATTATCAATTATCAATTATCAACTTTCAACTTTCAACTTTCAACTTTCAATTATCAACTTTCAACTTTCAACTTTCAACTTTCAATTTTCAATTTTCAATTTTCAATTATCAATATTGTCCAGATTAAAGAGATTTCTAGCGGCGTTGATATAAAAGGAATCGTTTCGGTGTTTTCCGCTGTTTTTAAGGAACAGAATGGGGTCGTGCATTATTTTGCTGGTTATTGCCCGGGTCATTCTTTTAATTGCCTCAACATCCTGCTTAGAAAGATTGTTCATACTGCCCAGGGTTTTTTCTGTTTCAGCCTCTGTTATTGAATCAAACTTTTTTCTCATGGATACAATTGTCGGGACAACTTTAAGGTCTTCCAGCCATTGGTGGAATTTCACAACGGCTTCTTCAACAAGTCTTTCGCCCTTAAGAGCCTCTTTGTGTCTTTCATGCATATTATCGTTAACGACATCCTGCAGGTCATCAATGTCATAGAGATAACAATTGTTTATTCTGTTTATTTTTGGGGCAATGTCTCTTGGAACGGCAATATCTATGAAAAAAAGAGGCCTGTTCTTTCTGGCACACATGGCCTTTTTTACCTGCTCTGCAGTGATTATATGCTCTGTTGCACCAGTGGAGCTTATGATGATGTCAACACTTTCAAGCATTTTTTCCCTTTCTTCAAATTTAACGGCCTCTCCATTAAATTTTTCTGCAAGAGTTATTGCATTTTTAAAGGTTCTGTTTGCAACAAGTATATTTGTTACTCCGCTGGAGATAAGGTGTTCCACAGCAATCTCTGCCATCTCACCGGCTCCAAGCAGCATAACTTTTTTTGTGCTGATATTATTGAATATTTTGTTGGCAAGTTCTATGGCTGCGTAGCTGATAGATACAGCATTGTCTCCTATACCTGTCTCTCTTCTCACTTTTTTTGCTATACTAAAGGATTTGTGCAGCAGTCTGTTGAGGATTACTCCAGATGAATTACAGAGAGTTGTTGTTCTAAAGGCTTCTTTTATCTGACCCAGAATCTGGGGTTCACCAATAATCATGGAGTCAAGACTTGACGTTACCCTGAAAAGATGTTTAACAGCATCATCTCCTTTGTAAATATATAAGGCTTCTTCAAATTGAGAGATGGGAATTTTTTTGTATTCTGATATAAATTTTTTAACAGAGTCTGTTCCATTTTTTTTGCCGGGAATCATTAGAATTTCTGTTCTGTTGCATGTGGAGAAAAGCAGAATTTCCTCTATCTCGCTGTTGTGCTTGAGTGTTTCAAGAGTATGAATCATCTCTTCTTTGGTAAAAGAGAGGGCTTCTCTTAGTTCGACTGGTGCTGTTTTATGATTGATTCCAATTAAAATTATTTCTGACATGCTGTTTCCATTATTTTGTAAATCCCTGGTGGTGTCCGCCAATCAGAAAGTTAACTCCGAAAAAGGTGAATAAAAGAACTGCAAACCCGATAATTGTCAGGATGGCAGAACGCCTGCCACGCCACCCTCCTGTTAAACGGCCGTGGAGCAGTGCTGCATATATAAGCCAGGTGACAACAGACCAGACCTCTTTGGGATCCCAGCTCCAGAATTGTCCCCACACAGATTTTGCATAGACAAGTCCTGTTATCAGTCCGAATGTCAACATGGTAAAACCGGTTACAATGCATGAATAACTGGTAGAGTCCAAAAGATCCAGAGATGGCAGTCTTTTGTAAAAAAAACCCCTTGTTTTATTTTTTATGGCTCTCTCCTGTAAAAGATAGAGTATTCCTGTGCAGCATGCAATTGCCAATGCTGCTTCTCCTGAAAAAATTAGAATAACGTGGGATATAAGCCAGAATCCTTTTAATATTGATTCTTTTAAAGGCAGGCTTTGGGGAGCTGCAAGGGCTGCTATCATGGTCAATGCAATAAGAGGGGCAGTAAATATGCCAAGTATTTTTAAGTTAAACCTGTATTTAAGAAGTATAAATACTCCTGCAAGGGCAAATGCTGCAATGGACAGATTCTGGTGTAGATTATAGACCGGCAGGGTTCCGAAATTTACGGTATCAAGGATCAGTGTAAAAAGATGAACAATAAAACCTGCACACATTAGAGTGAATGCACTGTTCTCCATGCGCTCTTTTTGTATGAACAGGTAGAGGATATATCCTGTCATGCCTGCCAGGTATATGGTGGTTGAAATTATAAAAAGCAGGTTTGAAAAATTGTTAACTGTCATTCTCATTCTCCGTATAGAGAAGATTATTATATGAGTAGCCTCTGCCAAGGATATTAAGAAGAAGTGCATCAATCTTTGAATAATTTTTCTGTGCAATCATCTCCAATAATCCTTTGGCAATAAACTCTTCAAAGATGGATTTATGCTCATCAGGAGCATGTTTTCCAGCCAAAAGTTTTTTTCTTATTTTTCCCATTAAAAAAAGAAACTCAGCATACTCTTCTCCAAATTCAATTTCCAGATCTTTTTTAAGTTTTTTTGCAAAAGCCGGACTGCTGCCTGAAGTTGAGACAGTGATCATAAGATCTCCTCTTCTTACAATGGCAGGGAGTATGAAATTGCAGGCTTCAGGGAGATCAGCAATATTGCACAGCATATTTTTGTTTTTTGCATCACTCCATATTTTTCTGTTTAGTTCTGCATTATTGGTTGCTCCAATAACAAGGAACATGCCGTTAAGATTTTTTTTTGTATACTCTTTTTTTATAAGTGTAATGTTTTCTTTTTTACCATTATCCAGGCTGTCAGTGAATTCAGGACTGACAATTGTAACATTGGCACCACACTTGGCTAAGGTTGAAGCCTTTCTTGCTCCAACAAGACCTCCTCCCACAACAAGAGCCTGTCTGCCTTTGATATCAAGGCATACTGGATAATATTTCATGTTCATAATTAAACATTTCCCTGTTTTGAATAACTGCCATGGGCAGCCCTGGTGGTCTAAGTCTGCACACAACAAATGATGAAGGGCAACCACAGGGGGTTGCCCCTACTCCTGGTTTGCCAGGACTTTCATATAAAAACATCTTGGCATCCTTTATTTGCATCTCATGCCAAGCAACAAAAACCATAGAAATTCAGCAGATACAACCTAATCTCATCTAAAAAAGTTCATTATCGAGAATCAATGAGGTAAGAGAGATCATCCCGATAAGTTCCCCCCCGTCCTCGACAATAGCTCTTCGTATGTCGGCCCGGTAAATCAGACGGGCAACATAGCGTGTGTCCATATCAGCCGGTACTGTGATAATAGGTTTTGTCATGATTTCATAGACATTCACTTCAGCCGGAGAGCGACCAGGCATTATCACTCCTTTAATAAAATCCTGAACGACCACTATGCCCCAGGCATCATCGGCATGCCGTTTTTTGACAAGAAGAGATGACACTTTTTCAGAACGCATTTTAGCGGCAGCCTCCCTGGCGGTGGACATGCCGTCAATGGATATAATCCCCTTACGCATCACGTCCCTTGCCCGAATTATTGATCTGTTGTCAGGTACCATAATTTTCTCCTTCCATAGAATATAGATGTTTTACGTGTTACCTTCATGTTTTATATGAAAGTCCATCCAAACGACTGCAATGATAGACTTTTTAACTTTGGTTTCTGCCCTTTAGGGTATTGTGGCCGATGAGAATAACCATGCTCCGGCCAGTTTCTGCCCTTTAGGGTATGCCGGTTATTTAAAAATAACTTTTTTGAACTTCGTCTTTAAATTTTTCCATCTGGCTTTCCAGTCCCACGATCTGATCAACTGGTACCACAAAGGCAATACCTGTTCCAGGCTTATGGAATTCTCCGGTCTGCTTTATAGTGTTTAAAATTTTGGAAACAAGGTGTTCTTCCACAAGGAGCATGATAATATCGGTCTGTGCCTCTAAAGAAAGACCAAAAAATGTTTTTGCCTCCTTTATGCCGGTTCCCCTGGCCGGTATGATTGTTGCTCCGGTGGCTCCTGCCTTTTTTACGGCATCAACAATTGGATCAGTGATATCTGTTTTTACCGAGGATAAAATAAGTTTAAAGCGCATTAGGTCTCTCCATGATTTGTAACTGTTCATAGTCAATTTGCCGAATTATAAGCGTGTGCTGGGTGCTGCAGATGCAAGGGCCCGGGCACGCAGACGTACTGCTGTACTTCAAGTGTCCTCCAACGCAGCAGGTGCAGTGTCCTGTGAACGCTTACCATGATTTTTTGTTTTGCGTTTAGTAAACCAGTGCATTAACTGGGCATAGCCCATAACGGTTATAATTGGGAAAAGGCTGGCAAAAGCAATAAGGCCAAAGCCGTCCAGGGCAGGGTTTCGTCCGGGTACTGTGGCAGCCAGCCCAAGACCAAGAGCTGCCACCAGTGGTACTGTAACTGTTGAAGTGGTAACTCCGCCTGAATCATACGCCAGGGGAACTATGCTTTTGGGGGCAAAGATGGTCTGTATAATAACAATCGTATAACCGGCAAGAATGTATAGATAAAGTGGAGTGCCGGTGACAATACGAAATGTTCCAAGAGTTATTCCAAAGGCAACGCCTGAAGCTACAGTTATTCTTAACCCCCATTGGCTGATTGTACCGGCTGACACCTCGTTTGCTTTATAAGCCACAGCTATGAGGGATGGCTCGGCAATGGTGGTTGCAAAGCCTGTCATGGCCGCAAAAAGGTAGATCCAGCCATATTTCTTCCAGTCGGCAACAACAGCAATCTCTTCTGTACCATAAATAAAGGCAGGATCAGACAGCTGGACAGCCATTATATCCCCCAGAGGGAAGAGTGCTTTTTCAAGTCCTGTTAAAAACATGGCAAGACCAATGATAACATAGCTTCCACCGATAATAAGACGACGCAGGTGAGGGATTGGCTGGCGCAGGACCAGAATCTGAAAACCGGCAATAAGAATAATGATCGGCAGCACATCTCTGCATGTGGCAAACAATATTTTACTGAAATTAAGCATAAAATCCATGAAAGCAGAACCTCCTGATTTATCCGAAAATTATAAGTCCATAACCCATGACAAAAATCATGGGGAGAAGAGAAGCAAAAGCGATAAGACCAAAACCATCCACAAGAGGGCTTCGTCCTTTGATGGATGAGGCCAACCCTGTTCCCAGAGCTGCAACCAGAGGCACCGTAATGGTGGATGTTGTAATTCCTCCGGCATCATAGGCTAAACCAATGATCTCTTTTGGGGCAATGATGGTCATCAGCATAACAATAACATAACCGCCTATGATCAGATAATGAATGGGCCAACCGCGGATGATACGCATGACACCTATAAGAATGGCAAGACCCACGGAAAAAGCAACAGAGATGCGAAGGCCAAAGGCATATCGATTTAAAGAGTTTTGGCTTGGGTCAATAAGCCCGCCTTCACCTGCAATTTCTGCTGCTTTTGATGCCACTGCCAGGAGCGCAGGTTCTGCAATTGTGGTTGAGAACCCCAGAGCAAAGGCAAAAAAGAGGAGCCAGAAAAGACTGCCCTTCCTGGCTAAGGCATGGGCCATTGCCTCGCCAATGGGAAACAGACTCATCTCCAGTCCCTGGACAAAGAGAGTGAGGCCTGCCACCACAAGAAGAGCACCCAAAAGGACTTCTCCCATTTGCGGCAGGGGCTGCTTTAGGATAACACTTTGAAAAAAAGCGATAACCAGAATAATAGGCAGCAGATCAGTAAACGCATTTTTTAGTTTTTTCAGGATGATGGAGGTGATCATTTTTTTCCTTGTTGTGTTTTTTTATTTCTTCAGGTTACTCAACTTTCTGGATTGTGCATGCCAATGCCTGGACGCTGCGTGCCCGATATGGTTTTGAGACTTTAACCGGTAAAATTAAGGTCAGAAAGTTAAGTTCAGGTTATATGTGTCTATAAAAACATGTTCAGATTTGGCCTAAGGGTTGTTTCAGGAGCATTTTGAAAAATACAATCAATATTGTCTCTGATTTCATCCATTGTCTCTCCTTTGAGCAGCTGCTTGCACATGGAGTGGCCAAATCTAAAGCCTGCTGAAAAATATGGTATAAATTTTTTAAAGAGCTTTACTGCAAATTTTTCGTCATAGTGTTTTAAAAGAAGCTGGGTCATTCTCATGGCTGTGTAGGAATGAATGTTGCTGTCAGGCACAAATCCCTCTGTTATGGATGCAAATATCCAGGGTTTTGCAATTGCTATGCGGCCCAGGGAAAGTCCGCTGCACCCGGTCTCTTTGAGTACTTTGATGCAGTCTGACTGATCAAAGATATTTCCGTTCCCAAACACAGGGATGGATACAGCATTTTTAACCTGGGAGATATGATTCCAACGTGGTGGACGGGATCTTCTGTCAGGAGCAACCCTTGGGTGAAATACCAGGGCATCTGCTCCTGCATCTTCAAATCTTTTTGCCATGTCAGATGCAAAAATCGGGTTGTCTTCCCATCCAGTGCGGAATTTTACAAACAGAGGAATGGACACTGATTGTCTCACCTGTTTTACAATTTTCATGGCAAGATCAGGATCTTTTAAAAGTGCTGCTCCACTCCCTTGTTTGCATATGGCAGCAACGGAGCAGCCAAAATTAAGATCTACGCCAAAGAATCCTTCCTGTTCAACTCTTTTGGCAGCCTCTGTCATTATATCCGGCTTGTTCCCGAATATCTGGCACACAAGATGGGGCAGTTCTTTTTTTTGCCATTTAAATACCAGGGATTTTTCAGGGTTTTCATGGGGCAGGGCTTTGGCAGAGCACATGCCTGTAAAGAGCAGCCCGAACCCCCCAAATTCAGAAATAAGTTCTCTGAATGCCACATGGCCAAGACCTGCCATGGGTGCAAGAAACAGCCTTTTATTAATTTTTTTTTCTTTAATGAATATTGTTTTATTAATATATTTTTTAAAAGAGTCGGCCTCTATCATTATAATTGGGTCTCTATCCAGAAAGTTTAAGTTTCAAATTGACATATTCCCATAAATGTAATAATTTATAAAGTTATTTTTTAAAGTAGTTATAACCGGCATACCCCTAAAGGGCAGAAACTGGCCGGAGCATGGTCATTCTCATCGGCCACAACAAAAAAATGAAAGTCAATGATTACAGTCGTTTAAAAGGACTTTCATATAAATAGTCATGGCAAAATTATGGTCACAATACCCTAAAGGGCAGAAACCAAAAAAATGAAACTCAAGCCTGACCCCATGATATTAGTGCCTTACTCCTTAGTTTCTGTCATAAAAAAACAAGAAAATGAAGAGTAAGTATTGGGTTGCGGGCATCGCCCGCTTTGGATGGGGTTTCATTTAAAAAAATATGAGTTGAGTGTTAAATATGAGCACTAGACATGAGCATGAGAAGAAGCAGTTTAAAAAGTTGTTCAAGCAGCAGGGTATAGATGATTTTGATAAAAGATTTCAGGTGCTTGAGGCTTTTTTAAAGACGGAAAAACATGTAACCTGCCAGGAGATTTTCAAGGAGCTTGAAAAGGAGAATTTCTCTATTGGCCTGGGTTTTATTGCAGAAACCATGGAGCTTCTCTGCAGGTTCGGATTTGCCCATAAGGTTAAATTTGATGAAGGCCCTCCAAGATACGAGCACCGGCATCTTGGTCTGCACCATGACCACATGATCTGCACTAAATGCGGTAAAATAATTGAGTTCAGAGATGAGGCCTTAGAACGGCTGCAGGCGGATCTTGCTGCAGCCTATGGTTTTTATATGCTTCAGCATAAAATGTGCATATATGGGCTCTGTTCTGAATGCCAGGACAAAAGAGATCTGCCCATGTCCCTTGTGATGGCAAAACCAGGTGAAAATCTTAAACTAAGGGAGCTTAAAGGTGGTAAGAAAGCTCAAATGAGGCTGTCCTCCATGGGACTCAGGATTGGGGATACCATAGAAGTTGTTTCAGTTCAGACCGGAGGTCAGATGGTGATTGCTGCCGGGGATCACCGTTTTGTCATTGGTCAGGGGCTGGGACATAAAATTATGGTCAGCCGTATAGAACGGACTTTGCAAGAGTCTCCTCTGGCGGAGCAGTCCGGGGAAAAAATGCTGCTCAGTGAGATGAAACAGGGGCAGGAGGGGGTAATCGTACGGGTGGCCGGCAAGAGCTTTTTGCGAAGAAGGCTTCTTGAGATGGGGTTGAACAGGGGGACAAAAGTGTTTGTGGAAAAATATGCTCCCTTGAGAGATCCCCTTGAACTGATACTTAAGGGTTATCATATCTCCCTGCGTGTGGAAGAGGCCTCCCATATCAGTATGGAAAATGTAACAAAACGGTGAATATGCAGATGAAAAATCTGACCATAGCACTTGCCGGGAATCCTAATTCGGGCAAGACCACTATCTTTAATAATCTTACAGGAGCACACCAGAAGGTTGGTAACTGGCCTGGGGTTACTGTTGAAAAAAAAGAGGGCTCCCTTAAAAAAAACGGGTATAATCTGAAAATTGTTGATCTTCCGGGCACTTACAGTCTTACACCCTTTTCCATGGAAGAGATTGCAGCCAGGGATTTCATACTTTATGAAAAACCTGATGTTGTTGTTTCTATTATTGATGCTGCCAATCTTGAGAGAAGTCTTTACCTTGCCATGCAGATCATGGAGCTTGACCGCCCTGTGGTGTTTGTGCTTAACATGGCTGATCTTGCAAAGTCCCGGGGGATTAAAATAGATGCATCAAAGCTGTCGGAACTGCTTGGTCTCCCTGTGGTATTTACTGTGGGTAACAGGAATCGGGGAACTGACCTTCTTGTTGAGACAGCTATAAAAGAGGCTGAATCTTTTCCTCTGGGCAAAAAGGGTAGAAAGGTTAAATACACCAGGGAAATTGAAAAATTTATTTCAGCACTTGAAAAAAAGATTAAAACCAGTTCTCTGGATACAGGCAGGTGTCCTGCCCGCTGGACAGCTATTAAGCTTCTTGAAAATGATATTGGTGTAATCGAGAACCTTGAGAGATTGACCGGGGATAGTGTTTCTGATCTTCTAAATACGGCAAAAGAGTTTCGTTACAGTATTGAAGATCTTTTTTGCGATGATCCTGAGATTGTACTCACAGACAATAGATACGGATTTATTGCAGGGCTTGCTAAAGAGGCCGTATCTGTCTCTGCCAGAAAAAGGGTTGATATTTCAAGGGATATAGACCTTGTTCTTACACACAGATTTCTTGGCTTCCCTGTTTTTGTTTTTTTCATATGGCTGATGTTTCAGCTGACCTTTTCCCTTGGAGCTTACCCCATGGAGTGGATTGAGGCCGGGGTTTCCTTTTTGTCCTCCTTTCTTGACACTGTGCTGCCCGCCTCTTTTTTTAAAGATCTGGTGTTGGACGGTATTGTGACAGGTATTGGAAGTGTTGTGATTTTTTTGCCCAATATTTTGATTCTTTTTTTCTGCATTGCTCTTTTTGAAGATACCGGATACATGGCAAGAGCTGCGTTTCTCATGGATCGAATCATGCACAGTGCGGGACTCCACGGTAAATCTTTCATCCCCATGCTCATGGGTTTTGGGTGCAGTGTGCCTGCTATTATGGCAACCAGGACCCTTGAAAATCAAAAAGACAGAATCCTTACAATTCTGATAACTCCGTTTATGTCCTGTTCTGCAAGGCTTCCTGTTTATATTATCCTGGCAGGTACTTTTTTTGGAAATAAAGCCGGCAGTGTAATATTCGGGCTCTATTTTACAGGTATTGTCATCGCTGTTTTATCCGGCAGACTTTTCAGATCAACACTTTTAAAGGGCGAGGAAGCTCCCTTTGTCATGGAACTCCCTCCCTATAGACTGCCAATGTTAAAGAGTCTTATGATACATATGTGGGAACGCAGTAAAATGTTTTTAAGAAAAATGGGAGGGGTGATTCTTGTTGGTTCCATAATAATCTGGGCTCTTTCCACATTTCCAAACAATATTAATTATTCCATTGATTATTCCCGGAAGATAAACATGGTTAAGAGTGAATATTCACAGCAGATGACTTCTGCTGCATATTCACAGCAGATGGCATCTGCGGCAGGTGAGCTTAATGCAAAAATAGGCGATATTGAAAAGGCCAGGGAGCAGGAGAAAATTTCAAAATCATATATCGGCATGATTGGCAAGGCTATAGAGCCGCTGCTTGCACCTGTTGGTATTGACTGGCGTTCAGGGGTGGCTCTTCTTACGGGGCTTGTTGCCAAAGAAGTTGTTGTCAGTACAATGGGTGTACTTTACGGCGTTGGAGATGAAACCTCAGAAGCTTTGAAAGATGCCCTTGTCAGTTCAGGAATGACTGCACTGACAGCCCTTTCCATGATGGTGTTTGTTCTTCTCTATATTCCATGCCTTGCCACTGTGATTACAATCTGGAAAGAGACCTCTGCCGGCTGGGCATGGTTTAATTTTTTTTATACAACAACTATTGCGTGGTGTGTCTCCTTTCTGGTATATCAGGGCGGTATGGTGTTGGGGTTTGGGTAGAGAATAGTGATTTTATATAACCGGCATGGCCGGAGCGTGGTTACCGCATCGGCCACAACAAAGTTAAAAAGTCTATCATTGCAGTCGTTTGGATGGACTTTCATATAACCGGCATGGCCGGAGCATGATCATTCTCATCGGCCACAACAAAAAATGAAACTCCATGATTTTAAATAGTTATGCGGAGTTTTATATAAAACCTGAAGGTCACACGTAAAACTCCCTGATTTTAAATGGTTAGAAGGCGTTTTTATATGAAAATTATTAGTTGTTCATTTTTTGGTTATCAAAAGGGGGGGTATGGTATGCAATTTTTTGAATCTGGTTATAAACTAAAAGGGTCTGCTCTGTTTGCAGGGGCTTTGATGGTTTTGCTGGTTTTGGCTGGGCCTGCATCCCTCCTGGCTGGAGAGCGCTTGTGCATTAAATCAAAGGTCGCAAATGTTCGATCAGGGCCTGGAACAAATTATGACGTGCTGTGGCAGATTGAGCAATACCATCCCATTAAGATTATTGAGAAAAAGGGCAATTGGTATAGGTTTAAAGATTTTGAAGGTGACACCGCATGGGTTCATGAATCCCTTGTTGGTAAAAGCACTTCAGTGATAACAGTCAAAAGTCAATGCAATGTACGTTCAGGTCCCGGTACTGATAATGCGGTTGTTTTTTCAGTTGAAAAAGGTGTTCCATTCAAGGTTCTTCAGAAAAAAGGGAACTGGATGAAAATTGAACATTCTGATGGGGATGTGGGATGGATATACAAAACTCTTGTATGGTAGA
>JAYEHB010000380.1:0-5264 GCA_034659375.1 Thermodesulfobacteriota bacterium | reverse complement strand
AATGCGGTTGTTTTTTCAGTTGAAAAAGGTGTTCCATTCAAGGTTCTTCAGAAAAAAGGGAACTGGATGAAAATTGAACATTCTGATGGGGATGTGGGATGGATATACAAAACTCTTGTATGGTAGATTTTAAATAGAGCCGGAACGACTCGTAGATGAGTAGTTTTCGTTCAATCACTAAATAATGCAATTTAGGAGAAGCAGATGGTAGACAAAATTTCACATGCACGTAAAAAAGAACTTGAGCAGCCTGATCCATTTCTGGAATCCATTCATAATGGAATTAACAAAGCTGTAAAGTACAAAAAACAGCTCATATGGATTTCATGTGCTGTTGTGGCTGTTATTGTTATTTTTACAGGAACCGTTTACAGTATCAGAACTGCTGGAAATAATGCATCCGCACTTTTGACAGATGCTTTAGAGAGGTACAGTGATAAAGATCCTGTTAAGGGCTATGATGCAGTTAAAGATGATTTTAAAACTATTATGGATGAATATTCAAATACTGCTGCAGGCAGAGTTGCAATGATCAGATTTGCTGAAATTTGCTATAAGGCTTCAAAATTAGATCAGGCATATGAGATGTATCAGACTGCTCTTGACGAGTTCAGTAGTGATCCTGTGATGAACAATCTTTTGCTGGCATCATTGGGCCATACTTGTCAGGCTCAAAAGAGATATAAAGAAGCTTTGAAATATTTTAAAAAAATAGTAAAAGGGAAGAGTTCATTTTTAAAGGATGAAGCTCTGTTTAACATGGGAATCCTTTTTGCCCATACAGGTGATGAAAAAGAGAGTGAAAAGGTGTTTAAACAAATTGTTTCAGATCATGGAGCTTCTCTATATCTGCCCATGGCTGAGAACAGGCTTGCCGGTAATTAGGCCATTTTACAGGTCTCAGTTATCTTTAGGGATCTTTGTTATCCACAAAAAAATCATCAATCACCCCTGTTGTTTTGAGTTTTTGTCCATATTCTGCAGCACTTGCCTTATCGGGAAAACTGGCTATTCTTACAAGAAACCAGTTTTTTCCGCCTCCATCAGCCTTTGTAATATATGCCGCAAGTCCCTTGCTCTTTAATTTTGCAACATAGGTGTCAGCATGTTTTTTCTTTAAATATGCTGCCACCTGAATTGTAAAGGGTCTGGAAATTTGAATCTCTATCTCCTGCTTCTCTTTTGTTTGAACCTCTGGAGGCAAAAGATGAAAAACAGTATTGACCATAAAAACTAAAAGAGCAGTACCAGCAAGTGCTGTAAAGCTCCATTTAAGAATCAGCCCGACCTTTTCCCTCTCTTTGATAAATTTTGCACATTGAATCATTATTGATAGAGATTTTTGCAGCAGAATAGTCATGATTTTTGAAAATGTTGTAAAAAAAGTGGAAAGCATGGAAATAGATTTTTTTGTAAGCCTTACAAGCATCTGTCTCGTTGTAATTTTTTTAGAAAAGCCATGGTCAACTTTTTTTGAAAAATCCGGGTATGCAGTGATCTCATCATTTTTTCCCCCAATAATTTCTGTAATGGAAGCACGTGTTTTACTGTTTCCCAGAGAATCATCCAGCACTTTTTGATATACTTTTCTTGCTGCAAAATCACTGCTGTTCAGTTCAATAAATATCTCTGCAAGAAGAGCTGTGATTTCCGGATTTTTAAAATCAACTGCTGCCATGCGGGTTAAAAGTTCATGATCCATGGAGTTCGGATTTTCAATATCACAAAGCCGCTTCAGCCACAAAAGCGCAATCTCCTCCTCATGGGGAGCCTTACCCAGGAAAACAGTGACCGCTCTGTCAAAGCATAGGTCTCTGCCGGGAGATGCCATGGAGAACCTGGCCAGAGAGCCTGTCAGTTTTTCAGTGATGTTTTTTGCCTGCCAGGGAGCAAAAAGAAAAGAATCATAGATCCTTACAGCCTTTAGATAGCACTGCTCTCCCCTTTTATAAATACCTGCCCTTGTCCAGGTCTCTGCTTCCCTGACAAGCCCTGCAACCCTTTTTTGGCCTGCCAGATTCATGCAATACCCTGCCATAAAAAAAATAACCAGAATCATTGCAGTTGCTGCAATTACAGGGTTGATGCCTGGAAAAATTTTATCAAGAAAAGGGAGCAAAACAAGTGACAGGGGAATTCCTGCTGCTGCAGCAATCCCTGTCCTTATGGCAAAATTGCGTAACAGCCAGATCATTCTTCCCCCCTTAAAAGAGTTTGATTCTCCTTTAGTGGAATTTCAAAAATCTTTTCTGCATCATCTTCCACTGCCGGGCAGCCTGTTACGGCATCTGCCTTTTCAAATCGAATTCCTCCAGGTATGGGGAAATTTCTTTCAGGCTGGCCTGCCAGGGCTTTTTTCATAAAATCCGTCCATATGGGGGCAGCACTGCGTCCTCCTGTAATACCAACATTATATGATGTCTTAAGTCTTCTTTTTTTATCAAACCCTGTCCAGACAGATGTGCTTAAAGAGGGCGTAAAAGCTGTAAACCAGGCATCGTTATAATTGTCTGTGGTACCTGTTTTCCCGGCAGCAGGCCGCATAAAACCACCCCTTCTCACTGATCTGCCAGAACCCCTCTTAATAACAGATCTCATCATATCAACAACCTGAAAGGCTGTTTCAGGATCAAGCACTTTTTTTTCCTGAACAATGTGTTCTTCAATAACCCGGCCAAAGGAATCTTCCACCCTCCATATGAGAAAAGGCTCATGTCTGACTCCGCCCGCAGCAAAGGTTGCAAAGGCTGATGCCATCTCAAGACAGGTCACTCCTGAAGTTCCCAGGGCCACTGAATAGACATTTTCAAGCGGGCTTTTTATTCCGCACAGTTTTGCTGTTCTGATTACAGCTTCTGGGCCTGTTTTTTCCACAAGCTTTGCAGCAATTGTGTTTACTGAATGGGTAAGTGCCCTTTTAAGGATCATTTTTCCTGCATTTCTTTTTTCAAAATTTCTGGGAGACCAGTCAGGAGCTCCTTTTATTTCAATTTTCACAGGGCTGTCAATGAGAGGTGTTGCTCCGTGCATGCCAAGCTTTTCCAATGCTGTATAATACAGAAAGGGTTTAAATCCTGATCCTGGCTGGCGGCGGCTGTTGACGGCTCTGTTAAACTCTGTTGTGTAATAATTTCTTCCCCCCACCATGGCCTTGACAGCACCGGAGGCTGTATCCACAGCCACTAAAGCACCCTGGGGCTTTGGTAGTTTCTCTTTTGTAAGTCCTATGATTTTATCAAGCCCTGCAAGTCCGTTTTCCATGGACTCTTCTGCAGCAGCCTGGAGCTTTGAATCAATGGTTGAAAAGACCTTTATGCCGCCGTGAAACACAACCTCTTCACCATATTTTTTTATTAATCTGTTTATCAAAGCATCAAGAAAATAACTTCCTGTTCTGGAATCAGCATATTTTGAATAGAGTTCAGGCCGTGTGATTAAAGCTTGTTTTGCAGCAAGCTCAGTAATATATCCCACATCAACCATTCTTTTTAAAACAATCTCTCTTCTTTTTAATGCTCTTTTATAGTGTTTGTACGGATTATATCTTGTTGGCGATTTTGGAAGTCCTGCCAGCATAGCTGCCTCGCCCAGGGAAAGATCACCAGCAAATTTTCCAAAAAAGACCTGGGATGCCTTTTCCACACCCTGGGCTCCTGCACCAAAGTAGATCTGATTTATATAGGTGTGCAGTATCTCTCTTTTACTACAGGTTGTCTCTATCTGAAGTGCAACTAAAAGCTCCTTGAATTTTCTTAGATAGGACTGTTCAAAACTGAAAAAAAGGTTTTTGGCCAGTTGCTGCGTTATTGTGGATGCACCCTGAATTTTTCCAGGCTTAAAAAGTGTAATAAAAAGAGCTTTGATTGTCCTGAGTTTGTTTATACCATGGTGCTCAAAGAACCTGTGGTCTTCTGTGGCAAGGACAGCATTGATGAAATCAGTAGAAACCCTGGCCAGGGGAACAGAATCCCTGCCTCCAAGTGAGATGAGCATCTCTCCTGTTGCTGCATATATTTCTGTCTGGGGAATTTCAATGATCCTGCTCAAGGGTTGGGGCAGTTTGGGAAGATCTTTTGCTGCAGTAAAAATTAAAAAGGTAAAAATAATAGAGCAGCATGCAGCAACAGCTATAAATGAATAGAAAAAAAATCTTACAAAAGATAAAATCATTATGAAAAATCTCATATTTTATTATTTTACTCCTGTAAGGCCCAGGCTGAGACGCCATACCGCCCACTCCCTGCCCTTTACAAAAACAATAGTTTTTTCTCCATTATTGTTAAATTCAAATCCCATTTTTATGTATCCTGATTCAGCTTCATCCCAGATACCGGCTCTTACAATTTTACCTTTTTGCTTAATAAGCTTTGCAGGATTTATAATCAGTTCCTCGCCTATATCCTCTGGAAGTTCAAGTAAAACTTTAAAAAAGAGCTTTGCAGGAAAAATTCTGTTTTTAAATCCAGGTATCTCCTCTAAGTTTCCTTTAAATGGAAGTTCTTGTTTTTCTAAAAAGGCAAGCCTGTTATTGTTAAGGCTTATTTTTTTTATAACCCGGTTTTTTGCATCAAGGAAATAGACAATAATGCCTTTTGATGTGCTTTTACAAAAAATTCTGTTTAGATCGGAAGTTCCAAAGAGCCAGATAAGCTCGGTGGGTTGAATAAGTTCTCTGGCATAACTGTTGGGAAGGTCAAGATAGAGTTTTTTAAAATGTTCTTTATCAAGGTTAGTCCACTGACCCGGAAGAATGCCCGATGCAAGCTCTGCAAAAGATGATGCTTCACTGGCATAACGTGCTGTATTCTGCCGGTCACTGATAATGTTTTTTAAATGTGTGTGTGCCCGGGAGCTGCTCTGCCCTGCTTTCCAGACAGTTCCGATTTCAGGTCTCTCTTTGTTACCGGACGCAAGATAAGAGCCTGTTAACTGCTCACACCAGTCAAACCTCAGTTCTGAAAAAAGAAGTGCTGCAACTATAATAAACATGGCCATATTGAGGAATGAAAATGTTCTTTTAAGCCATTCTGATATTTTAAAGGGTTCATGCCATTTTATCATATGTATCATGATGCTTCTTATGCACAAAAAAAATGATTTTTGCAAGAAGATTAGGAAAATTATGAATTATGAATTATCAACTATCAATTATCAATTTTCAATTTTCAATTTTCAATTATGAATTATGAATTACAGTTTGCGTGGGACAGCTTAAGGAAGAATTTGTCTCTCGTTCCAAGGCTTAAGCCTGGGAACGAGATAAC
>JAYEHB010000379.1:0-6051 GCA_034659375.1 Thermodesulfobacteriota bacterium | reverse complement strand
TGTGAATTGTGAATTATGAATTATGAATTATCAATTATCAATTATGAATTATCAATTATCAATTTTCAATTTTCAATTTTCAATTTTCAATTTTCTTTACCGGTGCCCTTAATCAAACGGAGAAAACAGGCTGATGATATGCCTGCAGATCCAAAGATCATGCACATCACCATTATCTGGTATCTCACTGCAATCAGCGGAGAAATTCCCGAGAGTATCTGTCCTGTCATCATTCCTGGAAGAGAGACAAGTCCCACTGCAAACAGTGAATTTGTGATTGGGATAAGAGATGCTTTAAGTGCTGAGTTTCTTGCTTTTTCATAGTCAGGGTTTTGTTCAAATTCAGCCATGAATCTTTCTGCGGCAAGACTGACACTGTTCATGGAATTGGCAAATATCATTCCTGCAATTGGTATCACGTATCTGGGATAAAACCAGGGATTCAGGTCAAGCACCACCTGGGTGATGAAGATTAGAGTGGTTCCTCCTCCAAGAAGAATAGACAGCAGAGCTTTTGCATAAAACATTTTTCTTCTGTCTTTTACAGATCCCATTGATATCCAGGCTGCGGTAAAGAGCATAAGAGTCAGGAGTACCATAATGATCCATGAAACCTCAGCTTCAAAGATATATATCAGGAAATACCCGATGACCATAAGCTGCAAAAGCATTCTTGACAGGGCGTAAATTACGTTTTTAAATTCCAGGGACCATCTCCACAAAATCCAGACCACTGCAAGGGCAGGAACCAGGGCAAGGCCAAGTTTGGCAATGGAGAGAGTCAGTACAGAAGGTGTCATGTCAGGCTCCTTTCATTTTTTTGGAAGTTCCCTTATTTCTTTTATATCCTTTTTTTCAAAAATATGGGAAAATCTTTTACCGTTTGTGGAGTTGGTTTTGTAGAACTCAATGGATCTCTTTAAAACAGAGAGTACCTCATCTTCTGAGAGCAGACCCGGGATTTCCATGGCAAGTCGTGGATGCCGTCCCAGACGTCCACCAAGCTGCACTCTAAAACCTCTTTTCTCTTCCGAGATGGTGCCTGTGGAACAAATTTCGCTGCACTTTCCGCACATGAGACATTCATCAAAGTTAATCACCGGCATTTCACTGGTAAGATCCAGGGTGACGGCGTTTTCCTGACAAGCCTCTACACAGGCATTGCACATGGTACATTCTCTATCTGTTACATGGGGAAGCAGAGCACCAATGATTCCCACATCCTGTATCTGGGGCCGGGAACAGGCATTGGGACAATCTGCCGCAGTAATTCTGAATTCATGGTGGTATTTAAGATCTCCCTGAACATTTTTCTTTAAAAATTCCAGAATATTACCGTCAGCAAGTATCTTTTCAGCCTTTTTCATGAGACTTTCAGAGGAATTGGCAATATTGGGACATCCGTAAGCACCAAAACATACTTCAGCCTGATATCCTTTAATATCCGTTGCCATGGTTGCGAGGAACTGCTTTTTTGAAGCCTTGACATCTTCAAGTTCCACACAATTTTTTCCCTTTTTAATTACATGGGCTTCAATTTTTTGTTTAACTTTTTTTCTCACAAAAAAAGGAACTTTTTTGACTGCCTCTTCTGCCTTTTCTGACCACTTCAATTGAGGATTTCTCCCCTGGAACTGATGACAATCTCTTTTAGAGGAATCTCAACCCCTGCATCTGCCATGGCTTTTTTCAGCATGCCGGGCAGTCCTGAACAGCAGGGTACTTCCATGATCAAAACTGTTACACTCTTGATTCCGGCAGTTTTAAAAATCTCTGTAAACCGCTCCATGTAATCAGCAACATCATCAAACTTGGGACATCCGATCATTACAGCCTTGTTTTTCAGGAAATCAGCATGAAAAGAGGGGTACGCCACGGGAACACAGTCTGCAGCAACCAGCAGGTCAGCGTTTTTTAAAAAAGGAGCATGGGGAGGAATGAGTCTGATCTGCACAGGCCAGTGACCAAGTGATGATTTCTTGCTGTTTATTTTTGAAGGTATATTGGCTGACTGGCATGTTCCTCCTGTACCTTTAAATGTCTCAAGTGTTGTGGAAGGACAGCCGCAGGCCAGGGTAGCTGGTGTTTTTTGTTTTGTCTCATCCCTGGCGATCTGGGTGAGATACTCTTCAACAGCTTTTTCATCAAACTCTTCAGCTTCCCGCTCAACGAGCTTCAAAGCTCCCTGGGGACACTCCCCAAGGCATGCTCCAAGACCGTCGCAGTACATCTCTTTAACAACTTTTGCCTTGCCGTTTATTATCTGAATAGCACGTTCATCACAAGATAGGACACACTCACCGCATCCATCACACAACTCTTCATCTATCTCTATTATTTTTCTCATTATTTTCATGATTTTGTTGGCAAAAAATCCCTGAATCTTTAGCTCATGGGAGGACTTGCCTTCTCCTTAATAATTATCGTTTTTTAAAAAAAGATCTCATATGCTTTTTCTCTTCCTGAATCTGTAAGAAACGATTTGTCAATAATTTGTTTAAGCTGTTTTAAGTCCATTTTTTTTTCTTTATTCTCATCTTCCAGGTTTGTAATGAGATCAGCATCATGGAGGATTTTGAAATTTATGGTTTCATTATTTTCTGGATGGTGGTGGTGTCCCACAATATCACAGACCTCTTTAATGAGCTCCTCTTTTGCTTTGAGTTTTTCCAGGATTTCTCTTGCAGCAGCCACTCCTTTTTGTTCATGATTTTCTTGCACATGGGAGTTTTCTTTGTTTTTATCATTTTTTAGTCCAATATCATGGAGATATGCTGCTGAAAGAATCACAGAAAGATTACCCTTTTCTTTTTTTCCCAGGGCTTCAGCGTATCTTGCAACCTTTACAGCATGACCAATTCTTTTAAAGTCTGTTTTAAAATATCTTTTTACCTCCACAGCAACCTTGTCTTTCAGCAGATCTTCCCTTTGCCTGATAAACTCTTCCGGCAGGGTTCCCATGCACTGTTCAGCATACTGACAGTAAGCAGCACATCCAAAGTCCATTTTTGGATTTACAATTCTTTTGCCGCATCCCCTGCATTTTCTTGATGTGTCATCCTTGAAAAATTCAATAACAGCACCGCATTCAGGACAATTCATCTCATAAATGGCATCTTTGTTCCAGTATTGTGTATCCTGACCAGGACATTTCATGGTAACCTCCAGCATTGATATCTAATTTTCTAATTCTGATTTTCCAGTTTTTTGGCAAAAGAATTATTGGCATCCTTCATAAGTTACCTTACACTTTCTGAAACCATTCCTTATTTAAAGGGGATTTCCCCAAAAAAGTGTAAACTACTTTTATGCTGATATGAAGGATGCCGAATTATTTTTTTAAAAGTTTAAAACAGGAGGCGTTTTTTTTACTGGAACGCCTCCCAAAAACCAGATGATTCACCTTAGGGGCTCACTCAAAAATAACGTTACTTTTTTGCGTGTGCCCCTTAGTCAGCAAGTAAGAATAACATGTACGTTCTATTTTCCCTGCATCATGGCTTCAATATCTGCTTCAACCTCTCCAATGGGCTTGATATCAAAGTTTTCCACAAGAACATTGAGTACTGTGGGTGATACAAATCCAGGAAGTGTTGGTCCAAGTCTGATACCCTTAACTCCCAGGTAAAGCAGTGCAAGAAGTACAGTCACAGCCTTTTGCTCATACCATCCAATATCAAAGGAGATTGGAAGATCATTTATGTGATCCACCCCAAAGACCTCTTTGAGTTTAAGGGCAATAACAACAAGTGAATAGCAGTCGTTGCACTGGCCTGCATCAAGAATTCTTGGAATGCCGCCGATATCTCCTAAATTCAGTTTGTTGTATCTGTATTTAGCACATCCTGCTGTCAGGATAATAGTATCCTTTGGCAGTTTTTCAGCAACCTCTGTAAAGTAGGCACGTCCCTTTTGTCTGCCGTCGCATCCTGCCATTACAATAAAGCGTTTGATTGCACCGGATTTTACTGCATCAACAACCTTGTCTGCAAGAGCCAGTACCTGATTATGGGCAAAACCACCCACGATTTTTCCTGTCTCTATCTCCTGGGGAGATTTGCATTTTTTTGCAACTTCAATTACTTTGGAAAAATCTTTTGCCTTACCGTCAAGTCTGTCAGCTATGTGAATGAGGCCTGGATATGCAACAACACCTGTGGTAAAGATTCTATCTTTATATGTATTACTTTTTTTAATTGGAATAATACAATTGGTGGTCATTACAATGGCGCCGTTGAATGATTCAAAATCCTTGTTCTGGTGCCACCACGAGCTTCCATAGTTACCCTTGAGATGTTTGTACTTCTTTAATCCAGGATAGTAGTTGCCGGGAAGCATTTCACCATGGGTGTAAACATCAACTCCTGTACCTTCAGTCTGTTTGAGAAGCTCTTCCATATCCTTTAGATCATGGCCTGAAATAAGGATGCCGGGTTTATCTCCAACACCTAAGTTGACTTCTGTTATCTCAGGCTGACCATATGCAGTTGTGTTTGCCTCATCAAGGGCTGCCATGGTTGTTACCCCGCACTCTCCAGCCTTTAAAACCATTGCCACCATTTCATCAACAGAGAGATCCTCTGTGGTGGAAGCCAGGGCGTTGAGCACAAAATCATATATTTCATCTTTTTCAACACCAAGAATGGCTGCATGGTCAGCATAGGCCCCAATACCTTTAAGCCCGATGATGAGAAGTTCACGAAGTGATCTTACATCTTCATTTTCCGTGGCAAGCACACCAACCTTTTTTGCCTTTTCCTGAAATTCCTTTTCATCATCAGAAAACCACAGGGCAGAATCGTCTAAAGATGCATCTATTTTACTCTCAATTTTCTCTTTTAACTCTTTTTTAACTTTTTGAGCATCTTTGACCCACTGCACCAGGTTGCCATTGTCAAAGTTTACATTTGTGATTGTGGTGAACAGTCCCTTTGTGACAAATACACCAGGTTCTTTTCCCACATCAATACCCGCCTCTTTTCCTTTTTTTGCAAGCACTGAAATGCCTTTGAGATTAAAAATAAGAAGATCCTGAAGATTTGCAGTCTCTTCCTCTTTTCCGCATACGCCTCTTACTGTACAACCTGATCCCTTGGCAGTTTCCTGACATTGAAAACAAAACATGATAAATCTCCTTTAGTTAATGTTATGGTAAAAGAATAAAAATTTTTGGTTAATTGACTGTGAACAGTTACAGTTTTCTTTATGATGATTGTGAATATATTCCATTGAAAGGATCATTTCCTTGACATAGATCAAAAAATGAATTTTTTTATTAATTTAATAGCCTCCAGGCAAAAGAGAGACTGAATCATTTTTTCCTGTAGAAAAGGGGGACAGACCACGTTTTTTATTTCAGGTGGTTGTTTTTTTAGTCCGATAATATTCATTATGTAAACTTTGGTGTTTGATTAAATTGAGAAAAATGTGTTTATTTTTATTTTGTCTTTCAAATTTGTCTTTTTATGCTATAAATAGGCTATTATGAGTGAATTAGATAAAATTAAAGATGCCTTAAATAATTTACACTATAGGCCTTTAGGCCGTAAAGCCCAATCCTTTAGGTTTGGGATATAAGTTTTGCTTTAGCTGGCTCAAAATTTAGTGAACGCTTAATTTTCTCTGTACATTTGTCAAAATCGTTGATTTAGTAAAACTAAACACTCAATCCAAGGCGGTCATCATTATGAAAATGCAAATGGGCATGAAATATAGAATATACCCAAATAAACAGGAGCAGCAAAATCTGGCTATCCAGTTTGGACATGCCCGTTTTGTATATAATTCAATCCTGGGTGCTCGACTTAGGGGGTTATGATAATGGAAACAATCGCAATCTTTTGTATAGCTATAGTCTTTTTGCTTGCCTTGGTCTATGGAGCTTGGGTATTGGCACACTAACGAACAAGGATAGAGCACCAGGAGAAAAACAAATAAAATATGAAAGTCCATGAGTTTAAATAGTTAAATGGAGTTTTATATAACTGCCACGGGCAGCCTTGGTGGTCTAAGTCTGCACACAACAAATGATGAAAGTTACACTCCTGGTTT
>JAYEHB010000378.1:0-6058 GCA_034659375.1 Thermodesulfobacteriota bacterium | reverse complement strand
TTTACCGGTTAAAGTCTCAAAACCCTATCGGGGTCAGGCTTTTGTTATTTGTGTCGTTATCAAACCTTGAAGATAATTAACCAAAAAGTCAAGATAATGACAATAACGAAAGCCTGACCCCACGCAGTGCCCAGGCATTGACATGCACAATCCAGAAAGTTGAGTGACTAATAATAATGAACATTCCTATACTTATTAAATTTAGGTACCAAAAACCATGCCATTGTTTTTATTTTTTTTATATGAAACTCCGCTTAAATAATTATGGTCAGGAGAGTTTTATTGTTTGTTGTGACCGGGGCGAATACCATGCTCCTGCAATGCAGGTTTATATACAATCTATCTGAATATAGGTTTGTGTTTTGCAAAAATGGTTTGATGGAAAGGCTTTTATTGAACAGACAATAAAGTTTAAAGAGCAGTTGAGGCAGAGTTAATACACCAGCAGTCTTTCCTGTGCCATGGATTTTCATCCCCAAGGTGTAATGAGAACCAGGGTATTACAATTTAAGGACTACACCAGTGAAGTGGAAACCGGTTATGGTGAATCGTACATGGATTCGAATATAGTGAACATAAGTGTTTCATTGTCTCAAGGCATATTTGTCTTCCATAAGACAGCAAAACAATGTTCAGAACAGATATCATCAAGATAGGAGCTCTATTTTATGTGTGGTATATTTTTTGATATAAATAATTTTCAGTATTGATAAGCACCATGTAAAAATGTACCTGCAAAGAGGTAACAGTGTAAACTACTTTTGCACAGCTTTTTTTTCAAACACTTCAATAGATAGAAGTCAACAACCGCAAAGGGTGGGCAGGTCTGACGCATGACTTTTCATGCCGATTATTGTAATATCAATGGGTTAAGGTTTGATTTGGCTCAAATTATTGAGAAAGGTTGTTCTTCAAGCCATTCTTATTGCAGTGTTTATTTGTTCATACGTCAGGTCTGAATTAATGGGGGGCTCTTGTCACAAAACTATAAATATGTTACAAACAGCCTGATCCAAGGGTGCTAACTTCAGGAGGTGTACCATGGGAAAATCAGAGTATAAATTTTTACTCCCTGTTCTTGCAGTTGTTTTAAGTTTTATGGTGTGGTGGCAAACAGGATCTGGAATTCAACCAGTGGAGGATAAAATGGATAAAAATATAAAATATGAAATTGCAACGCTTGCAGGTGGATGTTTTTGGTGCATTGAAGCTGCCTTTGAGAAAGTTGCGGGAGTGATTGATGTAGTTTCAGGATATTCAGGAGGGCATGTTGAGTCTCCTTCCTACGAAGAGGTAACATCCGGGAAAACAGGGCATTATGAAGCTGTGCAGGTGAAATTTGATCCTGAAAAGGTAAGTTATGCACAAGTGCTCTCCCTTCTGTTCAAGCAGATTGATCCCACTGATGATTCAGGTTCATTTGCGGACAGGGGCAGTCAGTACCGGTCTGCCGTCTTTTATCACAATGATGCACAACAAAAAGAAGCAAAAGCTTTAATTGAGAAAATTAATAATTCCCAGCGATTTAAGGATAGAGTTGCAACCAGGGTAATTGTCTTTAAAAATTTTTATAAAGCAGAATCCTACCACCAGGATTATCATAGGAAAAATTCTGTCCAGTATGGTTTTTACCGTTCAGGATCGGGGAGGGATCAGTTCATAGACAAGGTCTGGGCAAAACCTGATGAAATTAATAAAGAGAAGTATAAAACAGAGTCAAAGGAAAAACTAAAAACACGTCTTTCGCAGTTGCAATACCATGTTACCCAGGAAAACGGAACGGAATGTGCCTTTGATAATGAATACTGGGATAATAAAAAACCAGGTATTTATGTGGATATTGTATCAGGAGAGCCATTGTTCAGTTCAACGGATAAATTTCAATCAGGAACAGGCTGGCCAAGCTTTACACACCCCATTGACAAAAATACAGTGATAGAAACTACTGACAGTTCATTTTTCACAACTCGTACAGAAGTAAGAAGTAAGAATGCAGATTCCCATCTTGGACATGTTTTTCCGGATGGGCCAGCACCCGCCGGGATGAGGTATTGTATCAATTCAGCCTCATTAAAGTTTGTGCCTGCAAAGAATCTGGAAAAATACGGGTTAAAAAAATATACGTATTTGTTTGAATAAGGGGTACTGATTCAGTTGAAAATGATCCCGGACAGCGGACAGGGGAACGCTTTTTATATAACCGGCCATGCCGGTTTATATGAAAGCCCATCCAAGCGACTGCAATGAAATAGATAGAAGTCAACAACCGCAGAGGGTGGGGCAGATTATCCGTACTCCATGTCTGTTTTTGCCAAAAAAATACGAAAATAAGAATTAACAGACTAAGGGAGATGGAAAAATATAATCATCCAAATGGAAAATGTAACCATCTGATATTTTAGCATTATTTTTTTAAACTGGACAAGTATTAAATTCCATCTCCCTAAAGTTTCAATAAAACGACAGGAGGAGTGTTATGCATCATAATGTAACTTTTTTTAAGTCCTGCCCTTTAAAGGAGGGCCAGAAAATACGAATTGAGGATTCACCCCTTTCAGGGGACTGGGAGATTATTGGGCTTACACCCTCCAGAATAACTCTGTGCTGTCCCGTCTCCAAAAAGGAAATTACCAAGGACCGGTTTCTTGTTTTTACGGAGGAGAAAGAGGCTCAATGGCCCCGGGACTAACCAATTGAGTAGAAAAAGTCAATCATAATAGAGAGACGTAAGAGATGGCTTTTAATATTTTTATAAAAAAGACTAAAATTAATGTATCTGTTGAAACTCTTTTTTCATGGCATGCTGTCAATGGAGCCATCTTAAGGCTTACACCGCCGTGGGCTTCTTTGAAGATTATTGATAGAAATGGTGATGGTATTGAAAAAGGAGTCAAGGTAAAATTCAGGCTGAGCATGTTCAAGTTCCCCATGATCTGGGAAGCTGAACATATTGAATACCAGGCAGACAGACTTTTCAAAGACCACCAGATAAAAGGGCCGTTTGCCAAATGGGAACATACCCATCTGTTTACACCAGACGGCAAAAATGCCGCAGTTATGGAAGATCAGGTTGAGTTTAAACTGCCGTTTGGATTTTTGAGTCTGCCATTTTATGGGTTTGCCCAAAAAGAGCTTAAAAGAGTTTTCAGTTACAGGCACAGAGTCCTGAAATATGATCTTGAACATCATGTGGGCAGAATCAAAAAGAAAAGAATTCTTATTTCCGGTGCCAGTGGAACAATCGGAAGCATGCTTGTTCCGTTTTTGCAAACCTGCGGGCATGATGTAATCCGGCTGGTTAGAAAATCAGACAATCTTTTAAAGGACGATATCTTTTGGGATCCGTACAAAGGTATTATTGCTCTTGAAAAGGCAGCTCCTTTTGATGCTGTCATTAATTTAAACGGTGTGGATATTACAAGAGGCAAATGGACGGATAAGCAAAAAAAAATTATTATGGATTCCAGAATAATTCCAACCCGGCTGCTTGTAAAGAAGATAAACGAGCTTGAAAAAAAGCCGGAGGTGTTTATATCTGCTTCTGCCATTGGTTTTTATGGCGAAGGAGGAAACATGGTGCTGACAGAAACCTCATCCCTGGGAAAGTGCTTTATTTCCAGGGTTTGCAGAAAATGGGAAGATGCATCCCGTGATACATCCCGTAATTTATTAGATGATGCCCAAGAAGCCGGAATCAGGAGAGTTCAACTCAGGATCGGCATGGTGCTTACTCCTGCCGGAGGTGCTTTGGCAAGGATGGAACTGCCGTTTAAAACAGGCTGCGGAGTAAAAATCTCCCACGGCAGGCAATACATGAGCTGGATTAGCATGGATGATGTATTATCAGGCATTTTGTTTATATTGGGGAATGATAACATCAAAGGCCCTGTAAACTTAACGGCTCCAAATCCAGTCACTAATAGAGAGTTTTCAAAAACATTGGCCGGGGTCTTTTCTAAAAAAGTCTTTTTTACTGTTCCCAAATTTCTTGTCCGGCTCTTATGGGGTCAAATGGGAAAGGAAATTCTTTTGACAAGTGCCAGGGTTATACCTGAAAAACTTTTGGATAATGGGTTCACGTTTCAACATGAAACACTTTCTCCCGCATTTAGGGATATGTTTGGCAGATGATATGAAAAACGTCTTTTGGCAGCCCTGTACCAATTTATCTTTTACATCCTAAGGACTCGCCCAAAAAGAAATTACCAATTTTGAGTAAATTCTCAGTACAATAAAAGAAAAGGAGTTGAGCAAAATGTCAAGATTACAGGTTGAGACTGAAGTTCCGAATTTTGTATTAAATGATTTTGAGGGCAGGGAAGTTGAGCTCAAGAGCTTTAGAAAGATAAAAAATGTTTTACTTGTATTTAACAGGGGTTTTTTATGACCCTATTGCCGCAGGCACATGGTGCAGTTGCGCCAAAATGCAGGTGATTTAGCAAAATTGGATATTGAAGTATTGATATTGGGACCGGAGAATGCCAATTCCTTTAGGAAATATTGGAGAAAGGAATCGTTACCTTTTATAGGGTTACCTGATCCAGATCATTCAGTCATGACTCTCTACGGGCAAGAAGTAAAACTATTCAAGCTGGGAAGGATGCCTGCCCAGATGTTGATTGATAAATCCGGGATTTTGAAATTTGTTTATTATGGTAATTCAATGGCTGATATTTCAGAACTTACCGAAATATACAAAGTTTTTCAGAATTAACGCATGGCATTGATTTTGCTTGGTTATGTTCAGAGAGATTTTAAGATAGCTGGTATGCCGGAGCATGGTTGTTTGATTCCGGCCGTGGAAGTCATATAAAAACCGAGGAGCCCCGATGAAAAAATTTGCATTATTTGTATTTAATGGAGATCCAATGTGTTTCGTCCATGTACTGTTAAACGCACTGGAGATGAAAGAAAAAGGTAATGAACCAGTAATTATTATGGAAGGGGCGAGTGTGAAACTGATCCCCGAGCTTGTAAAGGCTGACAACCCTCTAAATAAACTTTGGAAAAAGGTTGTGGATCAAGGTTTGGTAGAAGGGGTCTGCAAGGCCTGTTCCAATAAACTTGGCACTCTTGAAGACGCAAAAAAACAAGGATTAACACTTCTCGATGGAATGGCAGGGCATCCTGCCATGTCAGGTTACAGAGAAAATAATTTTGAGATAATTACTTTTTAGTTGAGGGTGGGGTCAGGCTTTCGTTATTGTCATTATCTTGACTTGTTAATTGAAAATTGAAAATTGAAAATTGAAAATTATGAATTATGAATTAATTGTTAAGCCTGACCCCTCCGTTGTTCCTGCAATCAGGATATATGGCTGACGTTAGAACCAAACCCATTTTTTTAATTCTCTTGCCAAAAAAACACGAAACTAAGAATTAAGAAACTAAATGTTTCAGGAGCTGGGACTTCTGATTGCAAAAGTGCTTCCTTTTAAATTCCGGGGACACTATACTTAATTATTAACATCCCATCTAAAAGAATCTTATGGCAAGAATCGCAAGGGTAGTGGCCCCATTATATCCACACCACATCACACAGCGAGGCAACAGACGTCAGCAGACATTTTTCAATGATGAGGATTATCTTGCTTATCTTGAACTGATGTCGGAATGGTGCCGGGAGTATCGTGTCGAGGCATGGGCATACTGTCTTATGCCAAACCATGTTCATCTGATCCTTGTGCCTGAAACCAAAGACGGATTGAATCTTGCTGTTGGAAAGGCTCACAAGCGGTATACGCGGCGGATCAATTTCCGTGAGGGCTGGCGCGGCCATCTGTGGCAAGGTCGATTTGCGTCCTTTGTCATGGATGACAATTATCTTCTTTCCTGCACAAAATATATTGAATTGAATCCAGTTCGGGCAGGATTGGTTAAAAGACCGGAAGAATTCAGGAATGGGGACAGGTACATAATGCATGTGCCGTCCCCGTTTTATTTTTTTTGTGATTGTCAATTCCCGCTTCAGTGGTTATACTCAAATAAACGATATAGAGAATAACAAGAAGCAGAGGGAGGATAAGAGATGGAACAGGCACTGTCACAGGATAAGCTG
>JAYEHB010000377.1:0-6064 GCA_034659375.1 Thermodesulfobacteriota bacterium | reverse complement strand
TGCGGCAAAAATTTTACCGTTTTTAACACCTGCTTCACATCTTGACCATGGAGCAAACTCAATAACCGGTTTAATTCCTGCTACAGCAAATGCCTGGGAAATAATTTCAGCTGTAAATCCATAGTTTTTCAGTTTTGATGAAACATAGGGAGTCCATTCATTCGTCATTATAACAAGATTTTGTGCATAGCCGGATAATGGAAAGAGTATCAGGCAAAACAAAATTATAATTTTTTTAGCAATATTTTTTAAAAACACAATACTCCTCCTTGTGAAATAAACCTGGCTTCGCATTTTGATCCATGTTTTGTCCTGCCCCCAGAACATATGGGGGGATTTTGAATATCTTTCATGATTTTTATTATATTATATATATTTTTTCACATCAATACAATAAAATTTATTATTTTTATGATAATTTATAATCTGGGTGCAAGTGATTTAATCTTTACTAATAAGGATTACTTGTTTTTTTAAATTACATTATGTATAATTCAACTTTTTGGATTGTGCATGTCAAGACCTGGATGCGGCGTTGATATGGTTTTGAGACTTTAACCTGTAAAATTAAGGTCAGAAAGTTGAGATGTATAACTGCCACGGGCAGCCTTGGTGGTCTAAGTCTGCACACAACAAATGATGAAAGTTACACCCTTGGTTTGCCAGGACTTTCATATAACCGGCACGGCCGGAGCGTGGTCATTCTCATCGGCCACAACAAAATATTAAACTCCATGATTTTAAATAGTTATGCGGAGTTTCATATAAAACTAAAGAAAGGTCGAAGATGCAGAACACTGAAGAAGAGACAAAAAAGGACAAACTTCTATATTTCCCATTAGGCAAATTAAGCGGAAATGAAAGCATCTTTCAGTATCCTGCAAAGGGCATCTTTACCGAAATATTCAAGCCCATTTTCACCCCGATCCTTGGCAAGCAACTCGCCGTGAACACCTATTATCAAAATGATCTCATTGCCATGGCCAATACCCCCATCACAATCGAACTGCTTCAAACTTTTGACCGCCTTAAAATCAATTTTAAGGTTAACTACATAGATATCACCAAAGAGGATAAAAACAATGCCCTTTACAATGCTATGACTCAAATCATTCAAAATAAAAAAACGTTTATGGAGAGCATCCGGCAGGAAGATGTTCCAATGATACAGAGCAGTGTCCATCAGTTTATCAACCGGGCATTAAGCTGGCAGAAAAACTCCTCTTTTCAGACACATTTTAATAAGGTGCAGGGCTACCTTGATTTTGCCAACAGCGTTATCACATCAGATGAAAAATATATAGAGACTGTGGCATCACTGAAAAAAATAATTGAAAAGGAACAAAAACTGTTCAAGCTCAATAAAGATAATATTGGAGAAACCCTTACGCACAGCCTGAACACCACCTGGATTTCCTTGATTCTCGCTGCTGAACTGGATGATTTTGATGAACAGGATTATAAAAAATTGAGTATCATCTGCATGGTTCATGACTGTGGCAAAGCCCTTGTTCCAGAAGAGATCATCTATAAAAAGGGACGATTGTCCCATCTTGAACTCGATATAATGAAGAGCCACTGCCTGCTCTCCTTTATTCTATGCTCAAATAATCAGCACAATCTTGATTTTATAGCCTTTACCATGGGTATGCACCACGTCAAAGAGAACAAAGATATCCCACAGAGCTACGGCATTTCTCCTGACACCTATACATCATTCCATGATTACCTGACCTTGGAAGCTCAACAAAAATTTAAAGAAAACCATGATTCAATGGTAAAATTTTACCGCCTCATGAGCATTACCGACACTTTTGAGGCCATTACAGCAGAAAGGGTATATAAAAAAGCCTCATCCCTTGGCAAAACAATTGAAATCATGCTCAATGAAAACAGAAAAGATGGTCTGTTTTATACCCCATACCTTGACGTATTGATTGATTTTGTCGTTATACACTTTTTACCGAAAAATCTAATTTTTAAAATTTCCCATGAGATACTGGATGAGTACTACCACAATAATGAATTTATCTCCAGGGAGAGAAAGTTTTATCAGAAACAACACCGTGGGGTTATTGTTAAACCATCCGGTTGTTATGACAAGACAGTTCGGTGCGTGGTTTACAACCGTTACAATAAAAAAGAAGAACGTTATCTGGATATCTTCCCCTGCCATCTGCTTCAACATATCTATTTTACATAAACCACGTATCCTGTCTAACTTGTGTGGTGGAATAAAGCAGGTCAAAGATGCGTCAATAATTACAGGTAAACATTCGGCTTATAATGTAAGGGCCATGGAAAAAATAAAACACACCATATTCTGACCTTCAGGTTATGTGAGCAGGCCAACATGGGCGAATATTTACAATTACAGTGCATTGGACTGAGTTAACGTCCAGCCTGAAAAGTTATTTGTATTGTATCACAACATGTAGTATGTTAAACATTGGTAAGAGTAAGAGTTTACAGGACACCGCTGCTGCGTTGGCGGACACTTGAAGTACATGAGAGGACGTCTTGCTGTAAACACTTACCATGCTCCGGCCATGCCGGTTTATATGAAAGTCCTGGCAAACCAGGAATGTAACTTTCATCATTTGTTGTGTGCAGACTTAGACCACCAAGGCTGCCCATGGCAGTTATAATGAACTTTTTACAAAGAGGAGCTGTTGTGGGAAAAAAATTTCGGAAAAAACGCCCGTTCATTTATACTGTCTCTTTCTATTTCCTGATCTCTTTTTGTATTGTTCCGGTATTTTTATTAAACGCCGCATCTTCCATGGAACAAAAAAAAATTTTCAGACAAAGCATTCCATCTATCGCAAAACAGTTTATCGGCATTCCCTATAAACTTGGAGGAGATCCCAGAAAATTCGGGACATCTGACAACTCCTATCTCTTTTTTTCCATTTATGATATGGCTGCCCAAAAGGCCGGGTTGTTTTATGAAGGTTATCTCCCCATGGCACATCTGTTACGCAACACCATAGAAATTACCAGAAACGATTTGCAAAACGGCGACTTCATAGTTCTCAACAATGACCATGCCGCTATGATCTATCAGATTGAAAATTCCGGGAAAATGCATTTTATTTATGCATCCCAGAAGCGACAGCAGATTTTCTCCTTCAGCAGTGACAATCTCGTGTTTCAAATCTACTGGCTGGAAAATTTTAAAGGCTTTTACCGGCTGTCAGATACCATGCTGGAATCTGTCTATTAAATTTATCCCTTTTCACGGTTTTTCTGAATAACCGGCATGGCCGGAGCATGGTTATTCTCATCGGCCACAACAAAGATAGAAAGTCTATGATTACAGTCGTTTGTAAGGACTTTCATATAAAAAAGCCCATGGTGATTCATCAGACTCAGAACAGGCAGGTTCCACGTCCTTAAGGGATTTAAGCAGTCTGATACCTTTATCATTAATCTCAATTACTCTTTTTTTATACAATCCGCCAATGGTTCGTTTAAACTCTTTTTTACTCATGGAAAAGAGTTCAGAAATCTTCTCAGGAGAACTTTTATCATTACAGGCAATAAAACCATGGGACTTTTCAAGAAGTTCAACTATCCTGACACTTGAATCTGCCACAGATCCATAACCAGGCTGCTTTAAGATCAAATCAATTTTACCGTCCTCTCTGATCCTGCTGATAAACCCTTCTATTTTATCTCCAACAGCCAGTTCCCCATAGGTTTCATTTCTATAGAGCATACCGCAAAACCTCTTATCAATAACAGCTGTAAACCCTAAGTTACTTACACCAGATATCAACAAATCAACCTTTTCTCCCGGCTCAAGACCTGTTATATCTTTCTCGCAGTTTGAGGTGATCTTTGCCGTGGCATAAACCCTGTTGCTCTTCTCATCCAGGCAAGCTTTGACAACAATTTTATCGCCTTTATTTACCCGTCCTCTCATCTCGGAGTTGGGAAGAAAAAGATCCTTTTCAAGGCCCCACTCCAGAAAAGCTCCAAATTCCCTTACATCCTTGACTTGAAGAAATGCAAAATCACCAACAACAATAGTGGGCGTAAGGGTTGTTGCAACGGGTCTGTCCTCGGAATCAGTATAAACAAAAACCGTGATTAAATCACCTGGCTGCAGGTTATCCAATGCATATTTTGATGGAAGCAGAACTTCATGTTCCTTAGGGTTAAGATAAAACCCAAACTCCACCTCCCTTTCAACAACAAGCTCATTATAACTGCCAATAACTAACATATTCTTAACCTCCGATAAAACAAAAAAATAATTCTTTAACACTACCATACCATCTGGACATCTGGACAAAATAAATCCCATAAACTTTTAAATGAATCTATTGAGTTCTATGAATGTAGATTTATTTTTTGAAAAAGAAGGTCAAACTGGTCAAGGAGAGAACGTCAGGTACACCTATTCCACGGACAGCCCCGAGTGGTCCGAATTAACAGGCTGTCTGCTTCATCAACCGGTCTGATGGGACCCATTTCAAAGCTAACGGAATTCATCTATCCTCCTATTTGCCGATTTCATTAAATGTTGCTATTGTTTGTGAACCCAAAATTTTTGGAGAGAGCTCAATCTGCAGCCCGCGACGTCCTGTGCTAACATCAATGGGCACATATTTCAATATGCTCCCATTGATGTGCCTTGAAGACGGGCAAAAATACTGTGCCCTATTGGTGGATTTTAAAATTTCCATGGCCCTGAAGATATTTGGCTACACCCTCTTGATAAGAGGTTCAAAATGATATTGAAAAATCAACTCATGAATCAATAAGCCGAATATTTACAAAAAATGAGACCGGACTCAACAGCCCAGCCTCATTGTGATGGATTAAGGTTTAATGAACGGTTTTTAGAAATTTTTCAAAGGCAGGCAGTGCTGGTTTACCGCTGGTAGTTTTAACATTCGCAAGCCATCCCTTGTAAACTTCAGGATGTTTTTTAGTCCATAATAGACCTGCTTTACCAGGCTTAAGCTGTGCATCATCATTGAGCATGCCAATAATCTGGTTCATCATGGAAATTGGAAAACTAAAATTCTTAAGAAAAGTTGCAACATTGGGCATCTCTTGATCAAACCCTTTTCTGATGTTGGTATATACAGTTGCAGTACCATCATTTTCGCCAAAGGTCTTGGAGGTACTTCCGGTGAGGTATTTCATGTCAATTTTTTCATTCATGTAGTGGGGAGCCCATCCAAGAAATATAATCCATTTTTTATTTTTTGCATAGGCTTGAACCTGGGAGAGCATACCAGCCTCGCTTGATGGTATAATTGTAAAATCACCAAGATTGAACATGTCTTTATCTATCATGGACTGGATGATCTCGTTGCCGTCATTACCCTCTTCAATACCATAAATTCTATGGTCAAGTTTATCAGCGAATTTGGCAATATCCTTAAAATCCCTCAGTCCGCCGTCAACAACATAGGATGGAGCAGCAAGTGTATATTTTGCGTTAGGCATGCTGGCAATATATTTGACAACGGAACCATTCTCAAAATATTTGTTTGCAATGCTTGCCATGGAGGGCATCCAGTTGCCAAGAAAAACATCACCCTCATTGGTTTCCATTGCCTTGTAAACAATGGGCACAGATACCATTGTGTTTGATGCTTCATACCCAATACTTTCCAGGATTTTTACCCCAAGCTCTGTTTTTGCAGTCACCCCTGTCCAGCCCACACTTACAAACCTTACTTCCTGTGCTGCAAAAGCGGAAGATGTGAAAATAAGTGCTGCTGTAAGTAAAATTACTGTAAAAAAGTTTGTCTGGTTTTGCTTAAACATTGAATCTCCTTCTTTTTCTGGTTTTAAAATAAACAACTCAACTTTTAATTCTGCCTGGCAGACCAGTTTTGTTTTAATTTTCTCAAAAAAATTCTTAAAATGATCAAATATACAAAAAAAGCACACCTGTATCCATGCAGAAAAATCTAACCGCAAAAACTGAGTTGCTATCCTGTCCTGTCTATTTTTTTATCCATCGGACAAAAAATTCGATTAATATGTTTACCCTCTTTTTTCTATAAGGTCAAGACTGAATAAGTGAGTGAGGGGTCAT
>JAYEHB010000376.1:0-6092 GCA_034659375.1 Thermodesulfobacteriota bacterium | reverse complement strand
CGGTGAGAGCTTTGTAACAGGGAAAAAGATTACAATTTTTAAACAAAACAGCAAAATCATTGTTGAAAGCGGAAAAAGCAAACGTGTTGAAGCTCTTTTTAACTCATCAAATTCACTTAATCGGCAAAACTAAAAAAAAATAAATGACAACACTTGCTCTAAAAAATCTTGTTAAAATTTACAACAACAGACCTGTTGTAAATGGTGTAAATCTTGAAATAAATCAAGGGGAAGTGACAGGTCTCCTTGGTCCCAATGGAGCTGGCAAAACAACAACATTTTACATGGCTGTGGGCATGATTAAACCAGACAAAGGAAAGGTTTTTCTTGACCAGAACGAAATAACAGACTATCCAATGTATATGAGGGCACGTAAAGGAATAGGTTATCTTCCCCAGGAAGCATCAATTTTCAGGAAGCTGACTGTAAAACAAAACATAACGGCAATACTTGAACTGCTGCCTGACAAAGGAGTTGATATCAATGAGAAAGCTGAACATCTCATGGATGAGCTTGGCATAATGCGGCTTGCACAGCAAAGGGCAAATCTTCTTTCCGGTGGAGAGAGAAGAAGGCTTGAAATTGCCAGGGTCCTTTCTGCAGATCCTCTGTTTATTTTACTGGATGAGCCTTTTGCCGGCATAGACCCTATGGCTGTGGCAGATATTCAAAACCTTATCATGCAGCTCACTAAAAAAGGCATAGGCGTTCTTATCTCTGATCACAATGTCAGAGAGACCTTAGGCGTATGTGATTTTGCATATATAATGAACCAGGGCAGAGTGATTGAATCAGGAAATCCTGAAAAAATCACTTCAAGTAAGATTGCAAAACAAATCTATTTGGGAGATAATTTTAAACTCTGATATGGGATTAGGACTACAACAAAATCTGACACTTACCCAGCAGCTTGTCATGACACCACAGTTGCAGCAGGCAATCAAGCTGCTTCAACTTTCCCGTCTTGAACTGGCCAGTATGATTCAGCAGGAGATGGAAGAAAATCCTGCGCTTGAAGAAGAGAGTGTCAAAGAAAAGGAAGAAGCTGCCGAGACTGAAAGGACCAGTGTAAAAGAGACCGAGACCGTCAAGGAAGTTACCATTGATGAAAAAGTGGATAAGGATAATGACTGGGAAAATTATATCAATGAATACAACTCCACAGGCAAAATCTACGCTGAAACTGATCATTCAGAAGCAACCAATTATGAAGCTTTTACAAGCAGCAAAAAAACACTTAACAGCCATTTAAAATGGCAGCTGCTCATGTACGGGGTAACCACGGAAGAAGAAAGAATCGGGAGTATGATCATTGGGAACCTTAACATTGATGGGTATCTATGCTCTTCCATTGAAGAGATTGCAAAAGCAGGCCCATTTGATCCTGACAAAATTGAAAGACTTCTTAAGATCATGCAGACTTTTGAACCTTCAGGCGTTTGTGCAAAAAACCTTCAGGAATCACTTCTCATACAGATAAAACATCTTGGAATTAAAAATCTGGTTCTTGAAAGAATCATTTCCAATCATATGAAAAACCTGGAAAACAAGAACTATAAAAAAATTGCACAAACACTTAACATCTCATTGGAAAGTGTTATTACTGCAGTAAATATAATCAAATATCTTGAACCAAAACCAGGTAGAGAATACAACACAGATGAACCACATTACATCACCCCTGACATCTATGTCTACAAAGAAGAGGACGGCTATACAATAGTCATGAATGATGACGGCCTGCCTAAACTTAAGGTGAGCCGGTTTTACAGAGAGAGTGTAGCCAATGGTAAAAAGATTTCAAAAGAGACAAAAGCATATCTTAACGAAAGAATGCAGTCAGCATCATGGCTGGTAAAGAGTATTCATCAGCGCCAAAAGACTATTTACTCAGTAATGGAAAGCATTATAAAATTTCAAAAAGATTTTTTTGACAAGGGGATAGCCTATTTAAGACCCATGATTCTAAGGGATGTTGCCGAAGACATTGAGATGCATGAATCAACAATAAGCAGAGTCACAACCAATAAATATGCATTTACACCCCAGGGTCTTTTTGAGCTGAAATTCTTTTTTAACAGTTCAATAAACCGTTCCAACGGCGATTCTCTGGCCTCGGCCAGTGTTAAGGAAAAAATAAAAATCCTTATTGAGCACGAGGATACAAAGAATCCATACAGCGACAATAAGTTGTCGGAACTTCTGGAAAAGGCGAATATAAAGATTGCCCGCAGGACAGTTGCTAAATACAGGGAAATGCTTTGTATTCTCCCTTCCAGTAAACGTAAACAATTTTAGGGGAGGTTTTTTTATGCAGACATCAGTAACTTTTAAGAGACTCGATCCTTCCGATGCATTAAAAGCTTATGTTCAGAAAAAAGTTGACCGCTTTGACAAAATGCTTGACCACCCTGGTGAAGCCAATGTTGTCCTTTCGGTGGAAAAAATCAGACACATTGCTGAGATCACCCTTCTCTGTGACAGATTAAAAATCCATGCAAAGGAAGAATCAGAAAGCATGTATGCCTCCATTGATACTCTTATGGACAAAGTAAGGGCCCAGATCAAAAAGAACAAGGAAAAGGTCAAGCGGCACATGTCAGGCAACAAAAAGAGCATCAAGGAGCTTGAAGAGAGAGAGATTGAAAGTACTAAGACTGAAATTATAATGGAAACAATTGATTTTAAACCTCTTGATATTGATGACGCTGCAATTGAACTTAAATCAGGCAAAGATAATTTTTTTGTGTTCAACAATGCAAGAACAGAACGGGTCAATGTTTTGTACAAGCGTAATGACGGTAATCTTGGACTTATTCAGCCAAGGTGATAAAAGGTCGATTCAACTCCCGTTTTATACTTAGGACCCGCCCAAAAATAAATTACCAATTTTGCGTGTGACCTTCAGGTTAGGAGTTGAGTCGCCTGGTAACGAAGATAGGCCGAATATTTACCATTAAAATACCGGGAAATCCTGGGGCAGAATCTTAAAACCATAATAATGTATTTAAAGTTTATAGCTTAATAAAATGAAAATATCAGACATTCTTCACAAAGATGCAATTATTGCTAATCTTAAGTCAAAAGATAAAAAAGGGGTTCTTGAGGAGCTTGCAGCTGCAATTTCCACAACAGCAGGAACAGAAAGCAGAGAAATAGTAAAAGTGCTGCTTGAACGGGAACAACTTGGAAGTACCGGCATAGGCGGCGGAATCGGAATCCCCCACGGTAAACTCAGTACCATATCCTCCATAGTCGTGGGTATTGGCATCAGCCATGAAGGAGTTGAGTTTGACTCTCTGGATAACAAGCCGGTTTATATTTTTTTTCTTCTTGTTACACCTGAAAATTCCACAGGAAGTCACTTAAGAGTGCTGGCTCAGCTCTCAAAGCTCCTTAAAGGAAATGATTTTAAGAATAGTTTGAGACAGGCCGGATCTGCAGAGAAAATCGCAGAAATTATTCAAAAAACCGATGAAGATTTTAAATGAAAAACCCCAAAATATTCATAATAACCGGGCTTTCCGGATCAGGCAAAAGCACTGCCATGGCAGCATTTGAAGATGCAGGATTTTATTGTGTGGACAATATGCCAACGGAACTTCTTCCCAAATTTCTGGATCTTCCCATGAAAAATGATCCAGGAATAAACGGATTTGCCTTTGTAATGGATATGCGTGCCAAAAATTTTTTACCAAAGATCTCTTCCATCAATGATCTGCTAAATGCAAAGGGATATAAGACACAGATAATATTTCTTGAGGCAGATGAAGATGCCCTTTTAAAGCGCTACAGTCAGACTAGACGTCATCATCCTGTCTCCCATGAAAAAAGCCTTATGGAAAGCATTAAATCGGAAAAAAACATGATGGCCTCCATAAGAAGAATTTCCCAGACAATTATTGATACAACTAATTATAACGTTCATAAACTAAAATCAGAAATCATTTCAATTGCACAACAAAAATCCGAAACTATTCTTGCAATGAAAGTCACCATACTTTCATTTGGCTTTAAATACGGAGTCCCCCATGATACAGATCTGATCATTGACATGCGTTTTCTTTTAAATCCGTATTTTATGCCGGAACTGAAAAACCAGGATGGAGAATCAAAGGATGTTCGTTCTTTTGTTTTAGCAACAAAAGAGGCTCAGATTTTCCTTGAAAAATATCTAAGCCTTCTTGATTTTCTCATCCCTCTGTATAAAAAAGAGGGAAAGGCTTATCTTACAATAGCTGTTGGATGTACAGGAGGACGACACAGAAGTGTTGTCATAGCAAGAAAACTATTTGAACATTTAAATCTAAAAGGATTTAAGCCTGACATCATCCACAGAGACATAGACAAGGATACAAAAGAGATATGACAGGCATTTTAATTGTCACACATTCAAACCTTGGCCAGGCTCTTATAGAAGCTGCAGAATTTATTCTTGATACACAACTTGAAAAGATATCTTTTATTTCAATTAACATTAAAGAAGACGCAGATTCTTTACATAAAAAGATCAAACAGGGTCTAAAAAAAATTCAAAGCAACAGAGGTGTTATCATTTTAACAGATATGTTTGGCGGAACACCATCCAATCTGAGCTACTCTTTTCTTAAAGAAGGATCTGTGGAAGTTATTTCAGGTGTAAATCTTCCCATTCTTCTTAAAGCAGTGAATATCAGAGAAAAAATGGAAATATCAGAGGCTGCAGTTATGCTTGTTGAACATGGTAAAAGAAGCATATCTCTGGCAAGCGGTATTTTAAAAGGAAATAAAAAAAAATAGGATAATTGTTTAATTGAAAAAAATGTTTTTCAGTGAGATCAGTTCATGTGACCGGCACTACAGTCGTACTCTTGTACTTCAAGTGCCCGACCAGGTAAGATGCAGTGCCCTGTGTACGTTTACAAATAATTAATATTTTAATCAGGAGAATTCATAGATGACCATTAAACTTGGAATTAACGGATTTGGCAGAATCGGCAGAATGATTTTCAGGGCTGCAATTAACAACCCTGATGTTAAAATAACAGCAATTAATGACCTGACTGACACCAAAACCATTGCACATCTTCTTGCATTTGATTCAGTCCACGGCAGGCTGAACGGAGTGGTGACAGCAACGGATGGAGCAATTACTGTGGATGGCCAAAAGATCAAAGTAACATCTCTTAGAGATCCTGCAGAGATCCCATGGAAAGATTCAAATATTGATATTGTTGCAGAATGTACCGGACTTTTCAGGGATAAGGAAGCTGCATCCAAACACATTACAGCTGGTGCAAAAAAGGTTATTATATCAGCCCCTGCTCCAGACCCCGACATTACCATTGTAATGGGTGTTAACCAGGAAAAATATGACCCGGCATCACACAATATCATCTCCAATGCATCATGCACAACAAACTGCCTTGCTCCTGTTGCCAAAGTTCTCCTGGAAAACTTTGGCATTGTCAGCGGAATGATGACCACAGTTCATGCATATACCGGAGACCAGAGACTGCTTGATTTTCCCCACAAAGACTTAAGAAGAGCAAGATCAGCTGCTCTTTCAATGATTCCAACAACAACCGGTGCTGCAAAAGCTGTCTCCCTTGTCCTTCCCGAGCTTGAAGGTAAACTCAATGGTCTTTCTGTACGTGTTCCAACACCCAATGTATCCCTTGTGGACCTTGTTGTTGTGGTGGAAAAGAAAACCACCAGGGAAGAGGTCAACCAGGCACTTAGAAAAGCAGCTAATTCAGAGCTAAAAGGAATCCTTGAGTACAGTGAGCTTCCACTGGTATCCATAGATTATAATGGAAGCCCCTTTTCATCCATTGTTGATGCAATAAGCACAGATGCCATTGGCAACATGGTTAAGGTCTATTCCTGGTATGACAATGAAGCTGGATATTCCACAAGAATGGTTGATCTTGCCGCAATGATAGGAAAATCTCTTGATAATTGAAAATTGAAAATTGAAAATTGAAAATTCATAATTCATAATTGATAATTGATAATTGATAATTCATAATTGATAATTCATAATTGATAATTCATAATTATTAGTAGGAGAAACCATGAACAGAACACCATTAATTGCCGGGAATTGGAAA
>JAYEHB010000375.1:0-6098 GCA_034659375.1 Thermodesulfobacteriota bacterium | reverse complement strand
GTGAAATTGTGGGTGGTAAAATGAAATTGAATGATGCGGGGGTAATGGTGAAAAATGAATGGGAAAAATCGGAAATCATTCGTGATGAAATCAAATTGCATGAATATGTCGTCATGCCAAATCATTTATGGAATGTTAATATTCTAGGAACGTCCCCCAAATGAAAAAAAATATTGCACTTAAAATAATCGGGGTAGTGGTGATTCTTTCTGTTGTTCTTGTTGTGGTCATTTTTTTTGGACTTGCTGTGGGGTCAACATCCTCAAGGGGATTTAAAACTCTCTTTGATATGCTTTTTTCATCTGATAATACAGATCCTGTCTTAAGCACAATCATATGGCGCATACGTTTGCCAAGGGTTCTCATGGCCCTTATGGCAGGAGCAGTTCTTTCCACAGGCGGGCTTGTTTTTCAGGCTCTTTTAAGAAATCCCCTGGCAGAGCCTTATATTCTGGGTATTTCCGGTGGTTCTGCCATTGGAGCCATAATTGGGATTATTCTTGGCTTGTCAAGGTTTCCAGGGGTTGGAATCACAGCTTTCATCGGCAGTATGATAACTCTGCTTCTGGTTGTTCTTATGTCCTCGGGCAGGGCTTCTCTTAAAAAAGACTCCATGCTTTTATCAGGAGTTGTGGTAAATGCTTTTTGTTCGGCAATAATCATGTTTCTCATCTCCCTTACCCAGAACAACAAAATACACAGTATCATGTTCTGGCTCATGGGGGATCTTTCTTCTTCCAGTCTTTTAGAAGCAGGAATTCTTGCCCTGTGCGTAATACCCTGCTTTGCAGTTATTTTTTTTCTTTCCCACTCCATGAATCTTCTTCTCATGGGAAAAGAGATGGCTCACTCCATGGGAGTAAATATACAGGCTGTAACCTGGTCTCTGCTCATCATCTCTTCTTTTATGGTAAGTGCAGCAGTCTGTCAGTGCGGTCTCATGGGCTTTGTGGGTCTTGTTGTTCCCCATATTTTCCGACTGGCTCTGGGCCCGGATCACAGGGTTCTTGTTCCTGCATGTATCCTGGGAGGAGGTGCATATATGGTGATATGTGATCTCCTGGCCAGGTGGATTCCCAATCAGGGAGAGATGCCTGTGGGAGTGATAACTGCCATGATAGGAGCTCCGCTTTTTATAATGCTTCTCAAAAAAGGGAGAGCATGATCATGAAAGCTGTTACCGTGGATTCTCTGGACTACTCCTATGATAAGCTCAATGTCCTTTCAAAGGTCTCATTTAATGTGGAAACAGAATCTTTTTTTTCCATTATAGGTCCCAATGGGTCAGGTAAATCAACCCTTATGAAGATTCTGGCAGGTATTCTTAAATATAAAAAAGGTGAAATTTTCATATCAGGAAAAAGTCTTGAAAATTATTCCAAAAAAGAACTTGCCCGGCATACTGCCTATGTTTCCCAGAACGTTGCAGCAGAGTTTCCTTTTACTGTGGAAGAGATTGTACTTCTCGGGAGAGCACCCCACCAGGGGCTTCTTGGCATGCATTCAGAATATGATCAGAAAACCGTGGAGCATGCAATGGAAATTACTGATATTGTTCACCTTGCAGCCAGAAGAATTGATCAGGTAAGCGGAGGCGAGAGGCAGAGGGTCCTTATTGCCAGGGCAATATGCCAGGAGCCGGAAATTATGCTTTTGGATGAACCTGCCTCTGCCCTTGATCTTGCCCACCAGATCCAGCTAATGGATCTTTTAGAAAAATTAAAACACAAGACAGGCATTACCATAATCATGATCTCCCATGATATCAATCTTGCTGCCATGTATGCAGATTCCATGATTTTAATTAATAACGGCATGGTTGTAAAATCAGGTGCTCCATGTGATGTCCTTGAATCCAAAATTTTAAAAAAAACTTTTGGATGCTCTTTTTTGATCGATTCAAATCCCCTTGGAAATTTTCCCAGGATTTTTCCTGTGCCTGCAAGATATAACTGCCACGGGCAGAGCTGATCTTTCACCTCGGTTTGCCCACAACAAATCATGAAAGTTGCGATTGGTTTCAAAGACTTTCATATAACTGCCATGGGCAGCCTTGGTGGTTTAAGTCTGCACACAACAAATGATGAAAGTACACTCCTATTTTGCCAGGACTTTCATATAAACTGCCACGGGCAGCCTTGGTGGTCTAAGTCTGCACACAACAAATGATGAAAGTTACACTCCTAGTTTGACAGGACTTTCATATAAAATCAATGAACCATGAACCATGAACAATTGGGGTTTTGTTCTAACGTCGGCCATATATCCTGATTGCAGGAACAACGAAAGCCCCCCACCTTCAATTGGCCGAATATAGAACCAAGCCCAACAATTGTTATCGGTTAATTGTTAATTTCCTTTGCAGAGGCAGAGGTTTTTTGCTGACCATAAAGAGTGTAATTTAAAAAAAATTAAAGTTATTTTATGAAATATGTTGACATATTATTAATAATAAGAGAAAAAAATATAATATTTGTATTTTTGTAATGTGCTGTGAAATGCTAAAAAAGTTAATATGCTTAAGTTTTTAATATAATATGGAGGAAAGTACAGCATGGGAGAAGCAGCTATTAAAATTGGAGGAGAGAGAAAGAGCGTTTTTAAGGATAAGGTAATGGAACTTCTGCCTGATGGTGGAAACCTTAATGCCTGTCTTACATGCGGTGCATGTGCATCGGGATGTCCAGCAACTGGTCTTGCCGGTATGGATCCGAGGAAATTCCTTAGAATGGCAGCTCTTGGAATGGATGAAGAGCTCCTGAGTTCAGACTGGGTATGGATGTGTACACTGTGCCAGAGATGCATCTATGTATGCCCCATGGAGATAAACATACCACAACTTGTTCATTATGCAAGAAATGCCTGGCCAAGGGAAACAAGGCCTAAGGGTATTCTTGGTTCCTGTGATGCAGCTCTTGCTAATGCATCAGGCAGTGCCATGGGAACACCTGAGGATGACTTTGAGTTTGTTGTGGGTGATGTACTTGAAGAGTACCAGGAAGCACAGCCCGAGTTTGCAGATATGGAAGCTCCCATTGACAAGGAAGGGGCAGAGTTTGTTCTTAACCAGAACTCAAGGGAGCCTGTAACAGAGCCGGATGAGCTTGTGCCATTGTGGAAAATTCTTCATCTTGTGGGTGCAAACTGGACCTATACCAGTAAAGGATGGGGCGGAGAGAATTACTGCATGTTTCTTGCAGATGATGACGCCTGGAAACATCTGGTACAACAGAGTGCCGATGCAGCCAAGAAAGTGGGGTGTAAGACGTTTCTCAACACCGAGTGAGGGCACGTTACATTTGCAGTCCGGTCAGGACTGAAAAAATTTAACATTGATCATGATTTTGAAGTAAAAAATATTTATGAATATTATGCAAAATGGATAAGAGAAGGAAAACTTAAGGTAAATTCAGACTGGAACAAGGATTTGAAAATCAAATTCACTGTTCAGGATCCATGTCAGATTGTACGTAAATCATATGGCGATGCAATTGCTGAGGATTTAAGGTTTATTATTAAATCTGTTGTTGGTGAAGAAAATTTTGTTGACATGACACCAAACAGGTCCAATAACTTCTGCTGCGGCGGCGGCGGTGGATTCCTCCAGTCGGGATTCAAGGACGAAAGACTTGCCTATGGAAAGATCAAAGATGATCAGATAAAGGCAACCGGTGCTGATTATTGTATTGCAGCCTGTCATAACTGCCATGCCCAGATCCATGAACTGAGTGAACATTATGGAAGTGACTATCCAGTTGTCCATCTCTGGACATTGATCTGTCTCTCCCTTGGTATTCTCGGTCCCAACGAACGTGAATACCTTGGAGATGATCTTAAAGGAGTAAATGTGTTTCATCCTGAAACTGAGATGTAATTTATTTTTTTAGATAGAGTCCTTTTAAAGCCCTGCATTGGAATGTTTTTTCGGTGCAGGTTTTTTTTTGTTCCATCGATGAAATAAGAGTATCCCGAGAGTAGAGCCTGCTGCATCGGCAATAACATCAAAACCATCTGCACACCTTGCAGAGACAAATGACTGGTGGATCTCATCAGATATACCATAGAGAGTTGAAAAGAGAATGGCCGCAAATATAAGCCAGGTTTTGCTGATCGCAAGTTTTTCTCTGTAAAGAGCCCTTATCACCAGGAAACCAAGGAGTCCATAAGCTCCAAGGTGCATAAATTTATCTGAAAAAGCAAATGAGGGCAGAGAGTCAAGAGAGGGGTATGATGACTGCCAGAAAATAAATGTGCAGTAAAGAAGAACCGGCAATCTGTATAAAAAGTTTTTTTTAATAACATTCATGTTTTTACAATCGATGACCTTGTCTGTTTTTGTAAACGTTCACAGGGTACAGTTCAGCACATTACATGCGGTTGACAGTAATACAGCCCGTGAACGGTTATCTCTTTTTAAGGGTCACGGAAATTAATAAATTGGCACAAACGGCACAGAATTTTAACTTGTCTTCAATATGCCCCCATTACCGCGCCTTGAAGACGAACAACCCGATCATACAAATTGGCCTGCGCAATATACGTATATTATTTTTTTCCAGATCCCTTATTCGAGAAAATCATGGTCCAGTCTTCTCTCCTCTATATGCAGAAGAACTGGTTTGAGTAGATCTTCCATGGAAAGGCCCATTCTGACTTTTCCGTCAAGCGTCCTTACAGAAAGGGTTGAGGAGCTTTTTTCTTTTTCACCAATGGTGATTATCATCGGTGTATAGTTTATCTGTCCCTCTCTGATTTTTTTCTTAAGGCTCTCTGTTCTTGTATCAACCTCGCATCTGATGCCCTTTTTTTCAAGGTCTGCTTTAACTTGTTCAGCATAGGGTGCAAGATCATCATTTATGGGAAGAAGAACCGCCTGAACCGGGGCAAGCCATAAAGGGAATTTCCCTGCAAAATGTTCCACAAGAATGCCAAAAAATCTTTCAACGGAGCCGTAAATAACCCTGTGAATCATTATGGGCCGGTGCTTTTCATTGTCCTTTCCTTTATAGTTAAGATCAAATCTTTCAGGAAGAGACATGTCCAGTTGTATAGTCCCACACTGCCAGGTTCTTCCCAGGGCATCCTTTATGTGGATATCAATTTTAGGGCCGTAAAAGGCTCCGTCTCCTTCATTAATGATGTACTTCATGCCATATTGAATAAGGGCATTTTCAAGGCCGTTTGTAGCCTCTTCCCACTGTTTATCTGTTCCAATGGATTTTTCAGGACGTGTGGAAAGCTCAATATGAAATCCAAGGCCGAATTTTGAGTAAATTTTTTCCGCAAGTTTTAAAACACCAAGGATTTCATCCTCAATCTGATCAGGAGTCATAAATATATGGGCATCATCCTGGTGAAAGGCCCTGACTCTGAAGAGTCCTGACAATGCTCCTGAAAGCTCATGTCTGTGCACAAGACCGATTTCCCCTGCCCGCAGGGGAAGATCCCTGTAAGAGTGGGATCTGGTACCATAGAGAAGCATTCCTCCAGGACAGTTCATGGGTTTGATGGCATACTCTTCATCATCCACAACAGAAGTGTACATGTTTTCTCTGTAGTTCTCCCAGTGACCGCTTTTTTCCCAGAGAGCACGTTGGAGCATAACAGGGGTTTTTGTCTCCACATAGCCGGCCTCTTTATGTACCTTGCGCCAGTATGCAAGAAGAGCATTCCACATCTCCATACCTTTTGCATGGAAAAAAGGCATTCCGGCTGCTTCCTGATGAAAGGAGAAAAGATCAAGTTTTGTACCAATTTTTCTGTGGTCTCTTTTTTTTGCCTCTTCAATGAGATGGATGTGTGCCTTTAGCTTTTTTTTATCAAAAAAGGCTGTGCCGTATAATCTCTGGAGCTGCTCTCTTTCCTGATCAGCCCTCCAGTAGGCACCGGAAACCTTCATCAGTTTAAAGCCCTTTATCATACCTGTGTGGGGAATATGCGGACCTCTGCAGAGATCAGTAAAACCACCCTGTTTGTAAAGGGTAATGTCCTGATCCTCAAGTGCATTGATAATTTCTATCTTATAAGGATTATCATTAAAAATCTCAAGAGCCTGATCCTTTGTAACTTCCATACGTTCAAAGGGTTTTTTTTCTTTG
>JAYEHB010000374.1:0-6107 GCA_034659375.1 Thermodesulfobacteriota bacterium | reverse complement strand
AGGAGAGAGGGCAGGTCTTAGACGACCAGTAATAAAAAAGATATTTGATAATTATTATGATAAAGAAAATAATATAATTGAAATCATAAAGAATAGCTTTATGCCGATTGAAATGAAAGAGAAAGCAATTTCCCTGGTTAAAAATAGAATTAAAGCTCTTAAAATTTTAGATTAAGAAAAATATGACAAGTGCATGAAACTGTCCTGGCTACTGTCATGATCCTTGCTTACGCAACGATCACGCTAGTTTAACGCCAGGCAGTTTATGAACGAATAGGCAAAACAGTTGCTTGAGTGCAGCCCTAGGTTCTGTTGACATTTGGGCTATAGTCCATAGTTTTTACTATCGATTAGGACAATAAACGTTGCAGAAAGCCAAGGTTTCTTAACAGAAAATAATCTTTGCCAACTTGTAAAGTGTGTGGTTGGAATGCACCAACTTTAAAGGAGTTAATAAAAGTAAATGAACACTATACCTGAAGTACAGCAACAGTTAAATGATGCACAATATTTTGCCAATGAAGAGACAGCACAGGCAGTCAGAGCAGCCTTGGTTCTGGAAAAACCATTACTGATTGAAGGTCCTCCTGGTGTGGGCAAAACTGCTGTGGCCCATGCGATGGCAAGCCTGTTTAATGAAAAACTGCTGCGTGTGCAGTGCTATGAGGGAATTGATGCGGATCAGCTGCTCTATGATTACAACTATGCCAAGCAACTTTTAATGATCTCCATGATTAAAGACCGTATTCATAAAAAAATTGAAAGTAAAAGCATTCGCAAATCAATTGAAACACTTGATAAAGAAGATGTCTTCTGGGGAGAACATTTTCTCATTAAGCGCCCTGTTTTACAGGCTATCGTTCCTGACAACGGTAAAAGACAGGTCTTGTTGATCGATGAAGTAGATAAAACTGAAAAAGATGCAGAAGCATTACTGCTTGAGGTGCTTTCTGAATATACGATTTCCATTCCTGAATATGGAACTATCAAGGCAAGTATCAAACCTGTTATTATACTTACAGGCAATCGTACACGACAACTTACTGAGGCATTGCGCAGACGTTGTGTGTATCTATACCTGGATTACCCTGATATAGAAACCGAAAAAGCCATTGTAAGTATTCATGAACCTGACGCTGATGAGAATTATTTAAAACGGGTAGTTGATGCTGTGCAAAAAATACGCAAACTTCCTCTTAAACAGATACCCTCTGTCTCAGAAACCATTGAAGTTGTAAGATTGTTGATAGCCGCAAACGGTGAAACAGACGGATGGTTAAACCTTGTAGCAAAGCATAATGAGGATTTTCATACAATTAAAAAATCAAAGATAAATGTTTAATTCCGGATTAAAATTATGGGAGGGGAATCCCGGCGGTTTAGTTGAAGCTTTTGCCGAGAATGTCCCTTTTTTAAGAGGATCTGAAGATGGGGAAAGAAAGAGGGGGGATATTTAAATGGGTCAAATTGATTTTGATCAATACTTGATTGACCTTGGATTAACTCAGGAAATCTTTTGCAAGGCATATAAATTTTCTCTGGATGAGTTGGGAGACATAAACCTGAAACTTAGGGTTACTAACAGAGAGAATCGCAAAGGGACTTTCTGGCAAATGCAGTTATTTGTTGATGATTTTTCCCAGGGCATTAATTTTTGTGTGTCTGGTTATAATGAATCTTTAATTCAAAGGGCTGTTTCTCAGATGAAGGCGAAAGCATCTAACTCATCGCCTCCATCAGGCTCAAAAGGTAAAATACAAGGAGCAGGACCAAAAAAAAATAAATCTTTTCTGCAATGGTTGAATAAAAGAATAAATAAAAAAAAGGCGCAGAAGAGGAAAAAAGAGCTTGAGCTGGAACAAGCCAAAGAAAGAAAGAAAAACCTTATTCCAATATCTTTGCAGGCAATCGAGTCTTTTCAAGAGATTATCATAAAAGACAATCTTTTGGAAGAAAACTACAATATCCTTTTAAAATACAGTGAACTTTTGAAAGAGTATTCTTTAAAAGACTTTACAAAAATGAAAAATAAGATTGATGCTCTTATTGATTTTTCAAAAACTCAATTTAGCAGTGTTATCTGTTCCGCCCTGGAGGCAGGCGATACAATCTCTCTATTTAACAGCGATAATGAGCTGATTCTTAAAGTAAAACCAGAACAGCGGAAATTTCTTATAATAGAACAATATTATGGAGTGGTTTTAAATGCAGACTATTTTCATGATTTTATAATGCAATACTTCAAAACCGAAATATTTGAGCTTGTAGAAAAAATAAATCGAGGAATATATATAAAAAAATTAAAAAACTTTTTATCAGAAATCCCCGAAGAATTAGATTTAGCTATTAAAGACCTTCAAAAAGAATTTGCAGCCCATTGGGATAACGTTTATACATTACAAAATTATGACCTAACAGGTTTTAGTACTGAAATCCTTCAAACTTACGGTACACAACATTTTAGTTTTAAAAGATTTCACTATGAAATAGAAACAAAAGAAGAGTTTGACCAATGGTTTTATTCGTGGATAGAGCAGACAAAACAATACTTATCCGGGCCTTCTATAATAACAGATGCCGTTATAACCATACTTGAGCTAATTAAATCCTCTCCCAAGTATGGTGTCAGAACATATGCCATGTGGCTTGGCAATTCCAAGGCAAAAATTCTATCTGATAAAAGATTAGATGAAAAATTCAGGCACAGATTAAAAAACTATACAATCGATCAGATAGCACACCAGATTGATAATATAATTGACGATGACTGGCTGAAAGTTAAGACAATTGGATATTATAATAATCCAGTACTTACACTGACTAAAACAGGTCAAAAAATATTAAACAAAGCAGGCGAGAAAGAAATAGAGCCGGAAAAAACAGAACCTGGTTCTGTTGAACAATCTGTGCCCGCCCAAAAGTCAGTTGATATTGTTGAACTATATCCTTATTGTTATTTAGTCAAAAAAATTAAAAATAAAGATAAAACAGCATGGGTTGATTTTTTAAGCACTGCTCAAAATATACTTCAAATTGCTGACTGGGATCAAGGTCAGATTAAAGAGATATCTGAAGCGTTGGACAATAATATGGAAGGATGGAAAACACTGGCAAAGTGGAAACTTATAAAACACCCTGTAAAATATAAGAGATTGGAGAGGATGCTGTAATTATGCTGATAAATTTACTTGTAAACTTAAGTCAAAATATGAAAAAACAGGGCATCATTGTTACTCCTGAACAACTATGTCTTTCTATGAAATATATTTTAAAATCTGACTCAGTCACCCCTGACAGTGATCTGCAAACCTGTCTTAAGCCTGTTTTAGTTAATTCAGTTGAGGATGAAGCCGGCTATTACAAAGCCTGGGAAGCCCTTATAAACTCGAAAAATGAATTAGATAAAGTAGTCTTGTATGACTTGGTTACTGGTTCTGGAGGTAACAATAAAGATGATGAAAACAATGAAAAACACGACAAGCAAGGAGAAGAGGGGGAGCAAGGAGAAGAGGGGGAGCAAGGAGAAGAGGGGGAGCAAGGAGAAGCAGAAAAAGGTCAAGGAGCTAGGAGCTGGAAACCATGGGTGGAATACAATAAACTCAGCCAGGGAAACAGTAAGCACGGGTTTGAAAGGGCTGTCAGGAAATCTATTGCCGGAAACCCAAAAGAGATTAAGGCCTGGGAAAAGGCCTTTGAAAAACAATTAGAACAGGGATTTATAAACAATCAAGATACTAAGTTGCTCGAAGATTTATTGGCAAAAGCAATGGGCTTTAGAAAAGAGTTTTCCAGAATTAAGCGCGAATGGAATAAAACCATGCGGGCGATAGAACCTGAATTAATGAAAACCAATCAAGACAAAGCAGGGGAAAAGCGTTCCCTGCGTCCTGAATTTAACCTGGGTATGAGAGCTAATATATACAGGTGGGGACCTCCTGAGCTTTTTATGCGGCCAATGGAAGCAATAAGCGAACATGATTTACTCAAACTTCAAGGTTCCATTCGTCTGATGGCTGAAAGGCTGCGCCTGCGTCTGGAGGGTATGAGAAAACAAAGGTCTGGAAAACTTGATATGCGTAAAATTATGCGCTCTTCTTACAAAACCTTTGGTGAGCCAATTAATCTTGTTAAGGTTCATCCTAAACGCAAACCAGCAAAATGGGTGATACTTTCTGATGTGTCGGGTTCTGTTAAACATGCCACACGGCTTTTTATGAGTTTTATATTTGAATTGAAAAATGTCATAGATAAGGATATTCAGGCATTTGCATTTGTAAGCAAGGTTCAAGAAATTACTGATATCCTGAAAGAGACACAATATGAGAAGATGTTTGACAGGATGTACGAAAAAAAAGAGATAGATTTCAGGGGATATTCTGACTATGGAGTTGCCTTTGAGGACTTTGACAGACTAAGTGGCAATGCTCTGGATAGAAAAACAGTACTTTTGATTATAGGAGATGCACGCAACAACAAACGTGTTGATCGCTTTGATCTACTTAAAAAATGGGGAATGCGAGCCGGTAAAGTCATATGGTTTAACCCTGATCTGCCGGAGAAATGGGATCATGGAGATTCAGTAATAACTGCTTACTCCAAAGAGGTACATCAGGTATATGATGTGTCAACTCCGGGAAAACTTGTGGATGTTATCGAAAAAGTAGTGGTTTAAATACATTTCCGGCTCAAATGATCGGCAACCACAAAAAAACGGGGCAACCACAGGGGGTTGCCCCTACGGGATTGGGGGATATTGTTCATCGTTTTAAAATTAAGTTAAAATAATTTATTTTACCACGCCTCTTTTGCCAGGCGTTTATAAATAAACATGAGTTGTTTTTGGGTAAGCTCACCAATATTCTCATTGATCCATCTTAAATCACCTGATGCTATTGCAGCTTTTGCTATGGGTGATAGTGTGTATTCCTGCAGTGCAGAACTTCCTTTTTCCATGAGCGTATTGGAAAACCACTGGTCCTCTGAAGTTCTGTTCAATATTTTTAATACTTCTCTTTTCTGTATGGAAATATCGGTTTTTGTGTCAAATCTTTTTAAAGCCTCCTTCTCCATTTTTGACAAATTGACTTTAAGGGCTTCATTAATTGCTGATTTGATCTGGTCTTCAGTAAAAGGTTTAGCAAGAAAATCATGGGCACCTAATTTCATGGCATCAACTGCCAGGGCACTTGTGGCATAACCAGTCATGACAATGATCTCTGTTGCAGGTTTTGTCTCCTTAACCTGTTTTATCACCTCCATACCATTAATGTCAGGCAGGCGGAGGTCTGCCATGAGAAGATTATAATCATGTTGACCCATGGCATCCATGGCACCACATCCTGTGGCTTGAAGATCAACATTGTAACCTTCTTCAGTAAGAATCATCTCAAGACCTTTTGCTACATTTGTGTCATCTTCCATGATAAGAATATTTGCGGTGTTTTCCTCATTAGTTCTGCTGATCTCTTTTATTGCGTTCATTTGTAACCCCCTTGTATTATATAATTAGTTTATTTGTTTATGTTTTTTCGTTCTTGCCAACCTGAATTGCATATGCCATGCCATTTTATAAAAAAAGAGAATTTGAAATATGGTTGTATGTAAATATTTATAAAATTCAATTGGTTATCCTGGGAATTATTTTTCAGGGCCAGATGAAATGAAGTTTCATTGCTTGGTTAAACGTATAAATAAATATATACAAATTATGAATAGAATTTGTAACAGGTTGTATTTAAAGGGAATTTTGTCTGTATAAAAAAATATATGGGGCATACATAAAAATATACACAAAAAAGAGAAGGATATGAGAATTAAGAAAAAAGTTAGTTAGAGGTGTTGATATAGTACCATTTTTAATACAAATATGACCAAAAATGTATGAAAAGAAAGACTTAATAATATTAAAGACAACAAATACCTTGATTTTTCAGTAACAAATGAGTTTTTTTCATTGGTTTGTTATACTTTTCCTCACCTACAAAACCAAGGTAGTTAACCATGATACCTTTAACTACAAATCTCTTTTCTTCAAATTTAACTACATCTCCCATCCCAAAAGGTTTAACCGCTCTTTTAGGTCTGCTGGCTGGTTTAACTGTTAGCTG
>JAYEHB010000373.1:0-6108 GCA_034659375.1 Thermodesulfobacteriota bacterium | reverse complement strand
GGGACAGAAGCTTTGATAAAAAAATAGATTCTGTTGATTATTTTAAAAATAAAAAAAGAATTTGCCATGAATCAATGGATGATGCAGGCAGAAAAAAGAGGATAATCTATTTTGATGCCCAGGAACAAACCCTGAAAATCAAAACAGACACCGACAGTGACGGCATTTTTGATACAGTTTACAATTTTGCCCATGGAAAACTTAAAGATTCCACAAAAGACAGTAATAACAACGGCAGAATAGATGTGTGGCAGAACTTTAAAAATGACAGACTGATCAACCAGAGAGTGGATCATGATGAAGACGGCATAATTGAAAGGATTGTTACATATAATCTAAAAGGCATGCCAAAAGAAAGCCGTCATGACCTTGATAAAGACGGTAAAATGGAAATTATTCGCAAATACGCCGATGGAGAAATCATTGAAGAAAAAAAAGATCTCAACCTTGACGGCATATTTGAAATCATCACTTTGTTTGAAAACGCCCTTCCATCAATAAAAAAAGAGGATTCAAATTTTGACGGCAAATTTGACATATTTTTCAGATATAAAGACGGCACAATAAAAACACAGGAAAAAGATACTAATTTTGACGGGAAAAAAGATTTCTTCTGCACCTTTGATAATCAGGGCTCTGTTTTAAAGATCCGGGAGGATACCAGACATACAGGAGAGATAGACAGAATCAGATTCTTTAAAAATGGAGTGATCGTTAAAATTGAATCCGACGCTGACCACGACGGATATATGGAAAAAAGATCTCTGTTCAAAAAGGGAAAAATAGCTTTCCAGGTTGAGGATAAAAACAGGGATCAAAAAGATGATACTAAAATCTGTTTTAATAAAAAAGGGGAAAAAACCCATGTAAAGGTAGATACAGATCTAAATGGTCAGTTTGATACATTTCAATATTATAAAAAGGATCTTCTTGTTTCCATGGAAAAAGATGGGAATAACGACGGGAAAATTGACCTGAAGGTATTTTACAAAAATGAAAAAATGGTCCGGCTGGTAAAGGATATCAACCTGGATGGAAAATTTGAATCAACCCACTGGTTTAACAGACCTGGGTGGTCAGTTGTAATTGAAATTGATGTCAATCTTGACAAAAATCCTGATTCCATAATCTGGTACAAACATGGAAAAAAAAGAAAACAAAAGGTGGATAATAATCTGGATGGAAAATTTGATTTAATAGAATATTATGATGAAAACGGCAAACTTGTAAAGAGTGAAGAAGATGACGGGAATAGTGGAACAATCAATATCACCTGGTTTTTTAATGAAAAAGAGGAGGCAGTCAGAGCAGCAAAAGATACCACAAAAAATGGCAAAATGGATACATGGTATTTTTATAACAATGGAATATTAACATCTGTAGAAGAGGATTCCAATGGAGATGGGAAACCTGATCTGTGGGAAGAGTATGACGAATCTGAAGCACTTGTAAAACGTCTTCAGGATCTTGATTTTGACGGCACACCAGATATTGAGGAGGAGAGTTAAAAAGATGTTTGATTTTATCGCAAAAGGCGGATTTCTTGTAACCCCTATTATTTTATGTTCTGTTATTGCTTTTGCAATATTTGTTGAAAGAGTTATACGCTTTGCCGGCATGAGAAAAAAAGGGCTTGATCTGGAGTATAAAGTTTCAGACTGTATTTCAAAAGGGGAAGATGAGAGGGCTTTTGATATCGCAAAGAGCAGCAATTCACCCATGGGCAGAGTTCTGGCCAAGGCGGTAAAGGTTAAGGATCATGACAGGGAAACCATGGAAACAGTTATTGTAAATGCCACAGACGAAGAGATCAGAGATATTTCAACCAATGTTCAGACACTTGCAACCATTGCTAATATTGCCCCTCTTTTGGGTCTTCTTGGTACTGTGATCGGCATGATTAAAGCTTTTATGGTAATCCAGGAACTGGGGGGCAAAGTGAATTCCGCAGTTCTTGCCGGCGGAATCTGGGAAGCAATGATGACAACTGCATTAGGACTTTCCGTGGCACTTCCCACAATGCTGGCCCACAGTTATCTATCTTCCAGAATTGATCAGTACGAGGCCCGGCTTCAAAACGGATCAGTAATTTTTCTTACCGCTGTTTCCGGCAGAGCAATAATGTAATGGTGGGGTCAGGCCTGCGATAGGATTTGAGTGTAACCAAAACAACGCAGAACCTCAGCTCATGATTATCAAAACGTAGGGGCGAACGTAGGGGCGAACGGCCGTTCGCCCGTACAATCATCGCCTGTGCGGATATTTGGTGAAATAGGATTTTGAGACTTTAACCTGTAAAATTAAGGTCAGAAAGTTGAGTAATTAAGTAGTACAGTCCGTAAACGGTTATTATATAAAGGAATAAACAATGCTTGTTCACAGAAAAAAACGACCAAGGTATGAAATTCAGGCACCACTTACATCTTTGATAGATATTGTTTTTATGCTTTTGATCTATTTTTTGCTTACAACCAATTTTATAGTTGATGAAGGCATAAAGATCAAGCTTCCCCAGGCAAAAACTGCGGCACCCCAGACTGAAAAAGAGATCACTGTCTATGTGGATAAGAATGGCAGGGCATATTTAAACAACAGAGAAGTTGCGTTAAATATTCTTTTTCAAGAGATCAAAAAAAAGGTCGGCTCAAACAGAGATAAACTTGTGGTGGTAAAAGCAGACAGGGGCGTAATTGTTAACAAAATGGTAAAAGTCATGGATATTGCCAAGGCAGCAGGTGCCGGCAGACTATGTCTTGCCACGGAAAAAGATTGAAATAATGAAATCTGAATCTGCAAGCAAAACAAACTGGCTTTTAAGAAATCTGATCATTGTCTCCATTGGAATTCATATGGTGCTGTTCATGCACATCTCAGGCTTATATAACTGTGAGGCAGTCTCCTATATTGAAATGACCGTAAAAAAATTCACAAAACCTCCTGCAAGAGTTATTCCAAAACCCAGAATACGCAGCAAGATATTAGACCAACCCAGGAATATTAAAAAATTATCTGTTAAAAAGCAGATTATTCCACGGATGAATGTTAAAAAAATGGACAAAGTTGAGAGCAGATTGCCCGATTCTATTACTGAACGTATTTCCATGCCTGATCTGCCACAAATCCCGGGATTAAAAATTTCTCAATGGCAGCCTATGCCCCTGGTCGAAAAAAGTGAATATATGACCATAAAAGAGTATTATGAGATGGTCCGCCTTAAAATCCAGTCAAAAAAGAAATATCCTGAAAGTGCAAAAACAAGAAGATTTTCCGGCAGGACAGCTGTCCGTTTTCAACTCTTTCCCAATGGGGAAGCAAAAACAATAACAATTGCAAAAAGTTCAGGAAGAAAAATACTTGATAATGCTGCCCTTAATGCAGTTAAAAAGTCATCACCATTTCCAAAACCGCCAGGGGCTCTTATATCAAAACCGGTTAATCTGGAAATAACAATAGTCTTTGAACTGATATAACTGCCTTAAATCATTATACGAGGAGGTGATTATAAAATAAGAATAAATAAAAATATTGTAAGAAATCCGGAGACAGCTACTGTCCCGGCAAGGTTTTTAACTGCCTCCGGTAAAAGAAACCCTTTGAATAAGGGATGCTTTAAAATTTACGCTACCATTAGAGCATCTCATCTGTCAATCCCCATAAGTCATTTTACAAAAAGGCAGAGCCTTTGCTGAGTTATGAGTTAAAATTTATTAAGGAATGAAAAAAAGATGAAAAAAGTTAAAGCAGGTTCTCTTGTGCTGATTTTTATCCTGTTGAGTCTGGCACAGATATCCTTTGCAGCTGAAAAACAAAACGAAACACAGGTCTACAAATTAGGAGATATTCAGGTCTCGGCAGATGTGTCAGAACAAAAAATTACATACACACCTTCAAAAATAGATATTAATCTTGAAACCTATAGTTCACCCGGTGTTGCCCAGAATATTACAGATATTATCAAGGACAGCGCAATAGTTGATCTTCGAGGAGCAAGTGATCTTGTGCCTGAGCCGGATACTGTTTATTTGAGAGGCTTTGATTCCCAGAGTTACGTTACTGCAATCGACGGGGTTCAATTTCAAAAATCCGGAGGATACTGGGGATTCCATTTTATTGATTACTCATTAATACCCCTTTCCATGATAAAAAATATTGAAATCATACCTGGTCCCCACTCCTCTCTCTACTCAGGACAGGCCCAGGGCGGTGTAATTAATGTGCAGACAAAAAATCCGGAAAAACATGAAAAAACAGAGCTAAACGGCTCCCTTGCCACAAGTTTTAAATCCTATGAAACCATGGACACAAAATTAAATATTAATGGGGGGAAAGATAATCTGGACATTGGTTTTGCACTGCAGGATTACTCAACAGATGGATATCTTAGAAACAATGACGCAGATATATGGTCTGTATCAGGCAGATTTGGATATGTGCTGCCCAGTAACGGCTATATCAATGTAATGGGATCTTCCGGCGAAAAAAAAACAGGGTGGATTGTGAAAAATGATCCAGCACAAGCTGATTATCATTCTAACTATCCCATTGTAAAAGAGACCTCCACTACTGCAGCCCAGAGTCCAACACGGGAAAAAGAGCCCCATTATATTAATTTCAAATATCATCAGCCAACTTCTGTTGGAACATTGGATCTTACTGCCTACTATTATTATGATAGTCAAGAAAACTTTGCCCATGAAAAAAGCGGTAGATTTATGGGCAATCATTCAGCCCTTGATGTCAACTGGCAGACCTATGGAATGAAGATTCAGGATGAGATAACCCTGTTTAAAGGAAATAGTCTTATCCTGGGTTATGATGGTGCACGGCTTGAAACTGAATGGGAAAAAATGGTTAACGTTAATGATCTGTATATTCAGGATAACTGGGAAATTACGGATGGACTCCGTCTGAAACTTGGTGCAAGGTATGAAAATATAGATATTTACTGGGACAACTGGAATTCAACCACAGGATATAAAGATCAATCCATAGAAAAAAAACAGATTAAAAAACAGTATAATCAAATTTCACCTACATCATTTCTTACCTGTGACCTGGACAATTTTGCACAAGTTTTAAGGGATACATCCATATCCGTTGGAGTGAGCCGTTTCTGGAGTCCAAGATCAGGCTATTGCCAGGTCTGAAGTTGGGGTTCAGGGATCCAGGCGGATCCTGTGCATGGCGAAGCATATGATTTTATTATCAGCAGAAGATTATGGAAAAATATTAACCTTAGAGCAGATTTTTCTTATTATGTAATGAAAGATTACACATTTATATCAAATTTCAAGACAAACGAAACAATATGGGGACGTGATGTAACCACTGTAGATGTTAACAAAACAGGTCTGGAAATAGACATAAGCGGACATATTATTGATGGTCTTGGGTTTTATGCAAGTTTTTCAACCTATGATTATAAAATCAAAGATGCAGTAAATGCCTATGAAAAAACCCAAGCCAAAGAAGAGTTCAGCAACCGGGCAGACTACAGAATAAATGCTGGACTGGATTACACGCTTTTCAAAAATACAAAGTTATTACTGGATTACAAATACCAGGATGACCAGGTGAAAAAACGTCATGAAGGTGTTGAAGAATACCTTGGGACATGGAGTACATATGAGATTAAAATGGACTCCTATCATCTGTTTGATTTTGCGGTTGAGCAGAAACTTTTTGAAAACTTTGGTTTTGCAAAAAACGGCATGGTCAAGTTGTATATCAACAATCTTCTGGATGAAGAATATGAAGAGAGCAACGGTTATCCAGCAACAGATCGTACATATGGAATATACGCAAAATTTGATTTTTAAACTAAAATTTGGGTTTAATTCTACCTTCGGCCATTTTGGATAAATCACCTCGTTCCCAGGCTGGAGCCTGGGAACGAGAGTAAAGAGGTCGAATATTTACGAAGACCTAGAGCCAAATCTTATCATTACAGTCTATTGGACGGAGTTTCATAAAAAAAAAGGGGGTTTGGTTCTAACGTCGGCCATATATCCTGATTGCAGGAACAACGGAGGGGTCAGGCTTTTGTTATTTGTGTCGTTATCAAACCTTGAAGATAATTAACCAAAAAAAGTCAAGATAATGACAATA
>JAYEHB010000372.1:9690-20969 GCA_034659375.1 Thermodesulfobacteriota bacterium | reverse complement strand
GCTGCTCCTGTGCCCTCCCCTAACCTCATATTAAAATCAATTACAGGAACAATTCCCATATGGGAAAGAGCTGCTTTCTGGGCTGTTTCCACAGATTTATGACCTGAAATCAGATACCCTTTTATATCAGGATTGATAACCGATGCCACAAGCCCTGCAGCAGTTGATATCACACCATCCAGAACCACAGCACATCTCTTTGATGCAGCAGCAAGCACTGCACCTGCAATGCCCGCTATCTCAAAACCGCCGATTTTTTGCAAAATTTCAAAACCGTTTTCAGGATCAAGATTATGAAATGCCAGGGCTTTTTCAATCACCGCAATCTTATGCTCCAACCCTTTGTTATCCACACCTGTACCTCTTCCTGTGGCCTCAGCCGAGGTGATCCCCGTAATTGTGCTGATCATGGCTGATGCTGATGTGGTGTTTCCTATGCCCATCTCTCCAAGCCCCACAATATCAATTGTTTCCTGCCCATGGCTGTCAAAAAAGACATCCATTCCGCCGGCAACGGCCATTACTGCTTCTTCTATAGTCATGGCATCCTGTACTGCAAAGTTTTTTGTGCCCCTGGAGATTTTTTTCTTTATCAAATCCCTGTGGTCATCAAAATTGGCATTTACACCCATATCAACTATCTTTATATCAATAGCGTGATGGCGACAGAGCACATTTATGGCAGCTCCTCCATCAAGAAAATTTTTCACCATCTGACCTGTTACTTCAGCAGGATAGGCTGAGACTCCCTCTTCTGTAATACCATGATCTGCTGCAAATACAAAAAGAGCTTTTCTCTTAATAGACGGATTCAGGTTCTTCTGGATCAGGCTCATCTGAATTCCGATATCTTCAAGTTTTCCAAGTGCTCCCAATGGTTTTGTTTTATTGTCCATTTTATGGATGGCAGAAGCCCTGAGCTCATCTCCCACAGGCACAATGGAATTTATCACTGAATCACAGAAACCACCAAGCGCTGCTTCTCTAAAATCGTCTGTGCCACTTCTTACATGATCGGCTGTGCAATCCCCTTGATGATCTTCCGGGTAATCCCGTGTATGATCATTTGTAAAATCAAGAATATATTTCATTTTTTTACCACTGAGCACATCAGGCATAATTGTAAGAGCTTTTTCAGGAGGAATGATTTTTTCAATGAGCTGTTCAAGAGAGCAGACATTTCTCTCCATAAAAGGAATGGCCTGGTCCATATTCTCTTTTTTCAGACCATAGGCACCAAAAAGCGCCAGCTCCTTATAATGGGCAAGATTTAAAAGATTGGTTTCTATATTTTCATTCTTTAAAAGCCCGCTGAAAAATAAAAACCGTCCCCCTTTACCAAGCTTAACAATGCCAAGGCTAAAGGCAATGGGATCAGGACAGGCGTTGATAACAGCATCAAACTCACTTTCATGGGTATCTTTCACACACTCTATACCGGTGAGCTTAAGAAAGTCTCCTGCTTTTTCTATCTTTTCTTCGCTTTTTTCAATGACAATGGGAGTTACGCCCATATCAAGGCAGACAAGGGCGCTGATCAGCCCTAAAGACCCTCCTCCATAAATTATTATCCTTTCACCCTTTTTCAGACGGGATTTTTCCAGGGCATTGAAGACACAACCCACAGGCTCGGCAAAACAGGCTATATGGGAAGGAATAGAGTCTGGCACAGGAACAAAAGATTTTTCCGGTGCAAGGAGATAATCTGCAAAACCGCCATCATTATGAAACCCCATGATCTTCATCTCTTCACACAGATTTTCACGACCGCTTGTACAAAACCTGCACTCTCCACATGACTTTCCCGGCCACACAACAAACCTCTTCCCTTTTTCATCCAGGGCAACAACTTCATGACCTGGAACACGGGGAAAGATAAGATCCCTGTGCCCCTGATCCCACATTTTTGCGTCTGTTCTGCACACAGCACAATACTGCACCTTAAGATTTCTGTATCCATGCCTGACCTCAACTTTGTCAGATTTTTCCATTTTTAGAGATTTTAACCCAGTCAGCACAATTTTTCTCATCTCACAAATTCCTCTTTCAGAGTTTACAAAGGCTCTTCCGTCATTATGAGCTTATATATGGCAGCCTCTGCAAAGCCCTGCTCTTTAAGCTCTTTAACATGCCTGTTTACAGTATTCAACTCAGCCATTGGAAAAACACTTGCCTTGTCAAGTCTGCAGCAGATATACCCCTCTTGTTTTACCCTTATATAATCTTCATTATTCTTTATTATCAACAATTGTGTTTCCATGCTTTCTCTCCTATACCAGTCGTTCCAGCTTTTTCAACCCCTTTTCAGGGTCACGATTCTGGGCGGCAACCCAGTTTTCCAGAGCATTAAAAGCTTTTCCCGTTAAAAGTGCCTGGGATGCCTTCTCTATTCCATGGTCAATGGTATCTGCCCTGTCTGCCAGGTAATAGATCAAACCTGCGTTTAATATTGCTGCTTCCCTTCGTGCTCCATTTTCCCGTCCCTGAATCAGGGCAACAAAACGCTTTGACTCCATTTCTATAGTATCTTGCGGTGCAAGATCTAAAGAGTCATGCATTCCCATTCCAAACCTTGCCGGTGCAAAACTATACTCAGAGATAGCTCCATTTTCAGACAACTCCGCACACCATGTGGTTCCACACACAGAAGCTTCATCCATACCCTTGTCAGAACCTGCAACACCTCCGTGGAGCACAATTGCCCTTTTATAACCAATAGCCTTCATTACACGTATCACAGGGATAATCATTTTCTTTGAATAGACTCCCCTGACACCTGTTTTGGGAAGTGCAGGGTTTGCAAGGGATGCTGCAACATTAAGGGTTGATCCAAAATTTATCCGGGAAAGTATTCTGCCAAGGGCCTTTGGGTGTATTTCAGGACTCATTCCATTAAAAAGACCAATGCCTGCGGTATCAATACTCTTTGCAACTATCCCGGCACTGCACTCAACATCCACACCAAGGGACTCCGCCATATCAACTGTTCCACACTGGGATGTGATGGCCCTTGCCCCATGTCTTGCCATTCTTATTTTTCCTGCTGAAGCTATAAGTGAGGCTGCGGTACTGATGTTAAAGGTCTTAAAGGTATCCATACCGGTTCCGCTGTTCTCCACAAGGGGAGTTTTTCCGTTAATAGTCACCTTTTTTGTATCAATATCATAAATGGCTTCAAAGGAGCCTGCAACCTCATCCTCTGTTTCACCTTTGGAAGTTAAAGCGGCAAGAAAGGCACCCTGCTGCATTTCGGAAATCTCATTGTTTAATACTTTTGCAAAAGCCTTTTTTGCCTCTTTTCTTGAAAGATTCTCTTTTTGAATAAGACGTGTAATTACTGCACCAAACGCTCTATTTTGTTCTATCTGCATGGCTCTCCCCCTAACAAATATCAGTTTAACAACCAGTATGATCAGTAGGAAAAACAGACAAACGGCTTAGAGATGCTCAAAACCGTACCTATCTGTCCTGCTGCCTGTTTATATGAAAGTCCTGGCAAACCAGGAGTGTAACTTTCATCATTTGTTGTGTGCAGACTTAAACCATCAAGGCTGCCCGTGGCAGTTATACCGGCCAGTCAGTCAAAAGATACGGATTGCATCCAGCAGGGGAATCCGAAAAACATTTCATATGAAACAGGCAGCAAATCAAAACTATTATTGCACTGTAACAAAAATTCTTACTAAGCAGGCAGGCTTTCCGACTTACGGATCATCCTATTCACCGCACCTTCCCGTCCAATATCTAAAAAAAGACACTGTTCAGTGGCATTCTGCGGCTTTTGTCCCCGATCACGGCATTGGCTGGTATGTGATGGATTTTAACCATCTTTCCTTTTAACATTACCCATGCTCCCAAGCACACGCTTAAGCACCTGTTTATCTTTAAAAAAAGAAATATAAATCAGATCACCTGTTTTTGTCAACCAAATTTATATGAAAGTCCGCATAACTATTTAAAATCATAGAGTTTTACCCTTTGTTGCGGCTGATGAGAACACTGCCCCACTTAAATGCCGGCTGAAGATACATCTTGTTTCAGGCTGATCTTTATGTTACAAAAAAGTTGAAATCATCACTTTAAGCCCATTGAGCTGACACTAAAAACAGGGACAGGTGAACAACCATGGAAAAAAAAATCAAGTTTATCAAACAGATCCAGTTATGGGGCATCATCTTTTTTACAGCCCTTGGAGGAAGCATTGTTGTCATTGATCTTATCAGCTCCTGTCAGGATTTAAATACCCGTGCAAATCAAATGCGCATGGATTACATTGCCAGGCAGAAAGAGATAATCAAGAGTGAAGTTAATCATGTTGTTGATATGATTAACCATAACAAAGCACAAAGCGAAACCCTGACTAAAACAAAAATTAAAACAAGAACCAATGAAGCATACTCCATTGCACAACATATTTATAAACAAAATAAAGCTGCTAAAACCAGGGATGGAATCCAGCAGATGATCCTGGATGCCTTAAGACCCATCAGATTTGAACAGGGAAACGGTTATTATTTTATCACCCGTCTGGATGGCTTAATGCTGCTCTTTTCCGACAAACCGGAAATGGAAGGAATCAACCTGCTTGAGATGCAGGATACCCACGGCAAATATGTCATCAAAGATATGATTAAAATTGCAAAGCAATCCAGCAATGGTTTTTATCAGTATCACTGGACAAAACCGGATAGCGAAGGGAATGATTTTAAAAAAATAGCTTATATCAAGTTATTTGAACCATTTAATTTCTTTATCGGAACAGGTTTGTATGTTGAAGATGTTGAAGATAAAATAAAAAAAGAGTTATTAAATAGAATCGCACAGATACGCTTTGGGTCAGATCAGAATGGTTATATTTTTGTCGTCACTTATGATGGAACAACATTGATGAACGATACACAAAGAGATCTGATTGGAAAAAACATCTGGGAACTTACTGATCCCAACGGAGTAAAAGTAATACAGGAGGAGAGAAAAGCTGTTGAGAATCCACAAGGTGATTTTATATATTACTCCTGGAATAAACCTTCAAAAAAACAGTGCTCGCCCAAAGTCTCTTTCATGAAAGGCATTGAAGAATGGGAATGGATGATAGGTGCCGGCGTTTATCTTGATGATGTGGAAACAGATATTGCTTTGATGCACATAGCCTTAAACAATCAGATCAAAAAAGAGGTGCTGTATTTTATTCTGATTACTGCTGGAATAACAGCTCTTTTTCTATTTTTATTTAACTGGCTGACCAGAAGACTTGAAAATGATTTCAACCTGTTTACCTCATTTTTTAACAAAGCAATTATTTCCGATGAAAAGATTAACAGGAAGCTTATCCAATGTGTTGAACTTGACAGAATAGCAAAACCTGCCAACAAAATGCTGCAGGAAAGACTCCATGCACAACAGGATCTCGTGAATGAGAGAGAACAGCTTGTTGTCACCATAAAAAAACTGCGGCAAAGCGAGGAGGCACTGCGCAGGAGTGAAGAAAAATATAAAACATTAATAGATGATGTGCTTGATAGTTCTGATGTGGGTACTTTTATCCTTGATGCTGATTTTAAAATTGTGTGGATAAACAGGGCTATAGAAAAATATTTTTGTTTACAAAGACAAAATGTGATTGGACAGGATAAACGACAGCTTATCCAATCAACAATAAAAAACATTTTTGAAGATTCTGTAACTTTCCAGCAAAAGGTTTTTGCCACATATGATAATAACACTTATATAGAACTTTTTGAATGCCATGTTCTTCCGGGAAAAAATCGAAAAAAGCGTTGGCTCAGACACTGGAGTCAACCTATTAAATCAGGGCTTTATAAAGGTGGAAGAATTGAACTTTATTCAGACATCACTGAAAGTAAGCAAGCCGAAAAAGAGATGCTGAAGATGGAGAAACTCAAGAGTATTGGAACTCTGGCCGGCGGACTTGCCCACGATTTCAACAATATCCTCATGGGATTGTTCGGCAATATTGCAGTGACCAAAAAAAAACTCTCCCCGGAACATCCTGGATTTAAATTCCTTGAAGAAGCAGAAAAATCCATGGACAGAGCAACCCGCCTGACAAAGCAGTTACTCACCTTTGCAAAGGGCGGGGCACCGGTCAAAAAAAATCTCAGTATTGACACACTTGTAGAAAAAGTGGTGCGATTTGATCTTTCCGGCAGCAATGTTAAGCCTGTTTTCAGCCATGGAAAAAATCTGTGGAAAGCCAAAGCAGACAAGGGACAAATGCAGCAGGTTTTCTCAAATCTTACAATAAATGCAAACCAGGCAATGCCCCATGGCGGACATTTGTACATTACCCTTGAGAATACGGAGATTCCGGAAAATTATCTGCCATCGCTTAAGCATGGAAAATATATCAAAATCACAGTGCAGGATGAAGGAACAGGCATAGATCCAAAGCATCTTGAGCGAATATTTGAACCTTATTTCACTACAAAACAGACCGGAAGCGGCCTTGGATTAGCAACAAGTTATTCTATTTTAAAAAGACACAGCGGTCTCATTACTGTTGATACAGAGCCTGACAAAGGGACAACTTTTACACTATATCTGCCAGCTGCAGAAACCAGGCAATTGTCAAAAAAAATACCGCCTGCAGCCATCACAAGTACTGTGGAACAATGTGCTGCAATACTTGTGATGGATGATGACGAGATGATCTGCGAGGTCACTTCTGAAATGCTGAAAAATATGGGTTTTTCAGTTAAAACTGCACCTGACGGTAAAAAAGCAATAGAGCTTTACAAAGCGTCAATGGATGCCGGCATGCCCTTTGATGTTGTTATAATGGATCTTACAATTCCCGGTGGAATGGGCGGGGTCAAGGCCGTCAAAGAAATTATAGCCCTTGATCCTGAAGCCAGAGTAGTTGTTTCCAGTGGCTATGCCGATGATCCTGTTATGGCAAATCATGCTGAATACGGCTTTAGAGGTATCCTTGCAAAACCATACACAATGGACAATCTGCAAAAAATATTAAGTAAGCTTTTAAAAATGGTCTGAGTTTCTATCGAAATCCTCAGATTTCCGTGGGGTCAGAGTTATTAAGATTAAATAGTGGGGGGATTAAAAAATATGCTTTTAAAGTCTGCATTTATGGAAAAATTTCTTAACAGGAGCAGCATTGCTCATGTACTGACATTAACAGTAATGGTTCTTCTGGCTGCTCTTTTTTTTAACAGCAAAGCATGGTGTACTGCTGGAACAGAAAAGGAACATCCAGAGAGCCATAAAGCTGCAGCAGATCTCAATGATCTTTCAAACATTGATAATAAAGAACTTTTCCAGAGGGCTGAAAAGATATACTACAGCTCCTCGTCAGGTTACCTTGCCACTCTTCGAACTCTTGCCAGAGTTAAAATCAAGCTTCAGCGCATGGGAAAAAAGACCAAAGAATTTCAACCTCCGGTTAAAGTGACGATCCCTGTTACCTTTCCCCATGAGATCAATATTGATCAAAAAGTAAAATCTGCTGCAGACAATGCACGCAAAAGATTAACTGCTTTTCAACAGCAGCTTTCTCTGTTAAAAACAGAAAAAACAGTGCTGATGCAGTACATAAAAAAATGTCAGGAAGCCCTGACTGCAGCAGAGAATTTTCACAACAAAGTGATATTACTGGACAGATTTTTCCTTGAGGTTAATCTGAGAATCAAGGACAAAACTGTTTTAAGAACTTCCCTTCCAGGATTTTTCAACAGTCAGCAGCTTTTAAAGCATAAAAAAAATCTTGCTTTAAAAGTAAAAAAGCTGTCTGACATAATTGAAGCATCCAGATTAAAAATAAAAACCCTGGAAAAACAAACAAAACATACCAGTCAATTGTTCAAATCTGCAGAACTAAACGATAAAGCAGCTGACAGAGCACTTTTTCAGCTGCAGAAAATAACCAGCCTTGATAAAAAGTATCTCAATCTCTCTTTAGATGAGTTTATTTCAACCTTTTCAGAACTTATGGAGGAGAGGATCTGGCTTAAGGGCTCCCTTAACTTATCGTTAAATCAATTTAATAAAACTAAAAACAGGATAGAAGCGATTGAAAAAAAGCTTGAAAAGCTTACTTTGCCGAAAGTTGTGCCATATAAGCTCAAGGGCAGAGCCATAAGTGACCATGGCAGTGTTGTAAAAAAAGCAGAAATTAATATAAATTATCAAAAGAGCCGCATTAACATGCTCAATGACCTGCTGACAGCTCTTAAAACCCTGATAAAGCATGGAACCGAACTAAAAGGGGATATTCTTGTCTTTGATATGCATCTTGTTAAACTGCAGGTTGCAGCTAAAGTCTTATCTGAAAAGAAAAATCTTTCTTTGGAATCTGTTTCAGAGTTTAAAACCGAAGAACAGTTGAAGACAGAGCGTTTAAAAGTAATTGGTTTATTGTCGGAACTTACGGATCTGTTTCAAAAAACAGGCACAAAAAAAACAAAAGTGCTGAAGAAAATAAAACAAGCCGGTACAGTGCTGCATCAGGTAAAAAAAGAGCTGGCTGATTTTTTAAAAACAGAGCAGTTCAGGTTAAAATCAAAAGAGTGGGAAAAGAAATTCCAGGATAAACCTGCAGATCAAGTTGTTTTAAAATTTCATTCAGTTCAGGCAGAGCTTAAAAAAAACATCGGGTTGCTTGAAAAGAAGCAGTTAAAATTAAAAAAGGCTCACAAAAATGTTAAAGAGTGGAAAGAAAAATTAAAACATCTTCAGTATCCGCTTCTTAAAACAGAATTAACTGATTTTTCAGTTAGAAAAGAGCTCGTTGCTAAGGAGTTGTCTAAAATTGCTCAAAAAAATGCCAAACCCTTTTCCCTGGATAAAATCAGCAGCAAACAGATAATAGATGAAACAAAACAGGAAATTTCAATGACAGCGGTAACTGCTGCTGAATATTTCCAGAATGTGCTTTCCAGTAGAATCAGGATCAATAAAAAACAGGATCAAGTCAAAAATGAACTTTTAAAATCGTTTAAGAACCTGAACCAGAATTTTGACAGGGCTATGTTAGTACAAGAGAAAATTAAGGAGCTAAAAGAGCAGCTTTATGCTCTGGCCGTTGAAATCAAAAAACGGACAGGCAGAGAAGAGCTTAAACCCGATGAAATTCCTGACGGGGTTAATACAGTTCTGAATCGTGATTATGTTGCAAAACTTAAAAAGGAAAAAAAGAGAAATCTCTATTTCCATGACAGGATGCGCCATGAAACTGATCTTTCTGTCTGGGAGCTCATTGCCTTAAGCGACAGTAACAAAATGGCAAAAACCCGGGAGCTTGCCGGCAAAGCAATTGACCTGAACAAGGAATTTAAGGGATTGAAAAAAAAATACCTCTCCTTTGATCAGGCCGTTTCCAAGACCAAAGCAAAAAAAAGAGAGCAGCAGGCTATACGCAGGATGAAAATGGACAACACCTTTAAAGATTCTCTGCTGGGATTTGTTACGTCAGAACGGATCAGAGGTTTAAAAGTGCTGCTGCAAAACTATTATAAAGATTTGCTCCTGCTCAATGAAAAACAAGGAGTTGTGCAGGAGCAGAAACAGATCATTAATAAACTCCTTATATTATCCAAAGAGGAGAAAACTGCAGACAGAGAGCTGCTCATTTTATTTAAAACCTACAGGGAAAGATTGATAAAGGGTAAGCACAAGGAGACTGCTTATATAAATGCGGTACTTTTACCAGAACAGGCACAATCTTTTATTGACCGGCTTGAATCCAGCACAGGCGAGAAACTTATTAAACCAGTTCCGGTTCCTGAAGAAAAAAGTTCCATTGCCATAGAAGGAGCTGCTGATGCTATTGTTACCCTGGAACTTGGTATTCTGGCTGCAGACAAATGGATTGAACTGCTGGCATACAAACTCTCTTCAAAGGGGCTGCAGGCTGATGCCGGGAAGTATCAGGATCAGCTTGGTGTGCTTAACAGTAATGAATCTGCTGTTATACGTCATATCACCGGGCTGACAGGAAAAGGGATAAAACCAGAAGATGAATATTTAAAAAAAGCAGAAGCAGAAACAGAAGCGGAAACAGAAGCGGAAGCGGAAGCGGAAGCGGAAACAGAAGCGGAAGCGGAAAAGGAATCCCATGTCAGCAGGCCATTGGTAAAGGGAGATATCGGTGCTGTGAGAAATGAAATTGAAGATATTCGCTACAGGGAAGCTTTTTGGGTTTTTGTTAAACTGGCTTTTGTGATTCTTTCTGCCCTGGTGCTGAATTTTGCCATCAACCGTCTCTTTTATTTTCTGACTAATTCAGCAAAAATGTCAAAGGGGAAAAATGCCCAGACCATCTTTGCTTTCTCTTTTTTCAGGGCAATGTTTAAAGTGATACTCTGGATTGTAACTGTTATAGTTACCTTTAACTTCCTTGGGTTTAATATTGCAGCTGTACTGGCAGGTCTTGGTATTGGTGGTCTTGCCATTGCCATGGCTGCAAGGGAGACCATTGCTGATATTCTCGGTGGTATCATGATTTTTCTTGAACGTCCCTTTAACATAGGAGATGTAGTTCAGATAGGATCGTCAACAGCAAAAGTAATTGGTATCTCCTGGCGTTCCACCCGTTTGATTACGGCCTTTAACTACACAATAAATATTCCCAACAGCCATGTAACAGAATCAACCATTACAAATTTTACCAAGATGTATCCCTATGGCGATTATATCTCTTTATTTGTCTCGGCAAAACATGATCCACTGACAGTGATTCCAATCATTGAAAGCGCACTGGAGAAATGCACTACCATTCTTACTGACAAACCAAAAGGGGTAACCCTTGCAGGTACAAAAGTGTTTGACAATGTCACTTTAATGGAATACTGGCCTTACTGGTATATAGATGATTACCTTGGCAGAAATAATTTTCGCAACGAAGTGTGGAAGGAGATCTGGAATGCCATGTCAAAAACAAACATAGAGCTGCACTTTAATCCCTTTGACCGGACTTAAATTTTCTGTAAATGCCGGATACAAAAAAAATGTACAAAAATTTGGCATCCTTCATTTGCATCTTACACTTTTTATTTTTTTTAACCACGAAACACACGAAAGGCACGGGTCGAAGACGCGAAGCCAAAATATAAAAAATAAAACACAAAAAGTGTAAACTACTTTTAAAGCATTATGAAGGATGCCAAAAATTTAACCCTGAACTAAAAGGGGCGGTTTAAAAAATAGAGTTTTATTGACCTTGATCATCGTTTCGGCCAAACCCCTCAAGTGGCCGAGGTTATGATCATGGCCTAAATTAAGTATGGTGTCCCCGGAATTAATTT
>JAYEHB010000372.1:0-9590 GCA_034659375.1 Thermodesulfobacteriota bacterium | reverse complement strand
TGAACTAAAAGGGGCGGTTTAAAAAATAGAGTTTTATTGACCTTGATCATCGTTTCGGCCAAACCCCTCAAGTGGCCGAGGTTATGATCATGGCCTAAATTAAGTATGGTGTCCCCGGAATTAATTTTAAATTAAGTATGGTGTCCCCGGAATTAATTTCAGGGTTAATGGCTTTGTTTTCCAAATTGTATATCTTTTGCCAGTTCTTTTATTATGCTGATTTCCAATCCTGTTAATAGAGATATCTGTTCCGCTGCCAGCACGTCAGAACTTAACATTTTTATAGCAACTTCTTTCATAGCCTGAATTCTGCCTTGTTCCATGCCTTGTTCCATGCCTACTTCTTCAATAGATTGCAGCATTTTTACCTCCTGATAAATTGGGTTTATATGAATTATTTCCCGAAACTGTTTTTCTTCTTCACTGTCTAAGACAATAATCTCTTGAATCAACGAATAAAGAGTTGCCCGTTTCCTGCCCTCAGCTATTTTGGATATCCCTTTTATAGCCTTAGCTTTGATTATAGGACGTTTTTCCTTTGGAAAATCTGTCAGTGGCAGATATGCGGCAGCCAATGGATTTTCATTAATTTTTTTTTCAAATTCCTCTGCTTTAAATGCCTTTAGTTTGATCAAACGGTATGTGAATTCATTGACAGGATACTGACCTAAAGAAAGCGAAAATTTATCTTTTACCGGTTTTCTCCATTTTGCAGGATCAGTAAACATTACAATAGGAAGAATTAATTTTTTGTGCTTAAAATAAATTCCACAAAATTTATAAAAAAATTGGAACAAACAATCGTCCAGCAAGGTATTAAAAGAAAATGGAAGACTGCATTTCCATTCGTTTTTTAATGAGATTTTCAGCCCCGATATCATCAATATTCTGTCTCATCTTCTCAAAATACTTTTCCACAGAATCTGTTGTGCCAATTGATTTTGGATTTTTTTCAATCACAGAAAAAAAAGCTCTGATCACTTTAGGATCAAAATAGAGATTTGCCCCTTTTTGCAAACCTGCGATGGCTTGATTAAGAGGGAGCTTTTTCATATGTGCCCGCCCTGAAATCATGGTCTCAAAAGCATCACACACGGCAATTATCCTTGCACCCATGGGAATTTTTTCTCCCTTTAGCTTCTTTGGATACCCGGAACCGTCAAACCTCTCATGGTGATGGAGAATCAATGGCTCAAGTTCATGGAAAAAAGTAAGTGGTTTAAGAATACCTGCACCAATAACAGGATGTTTTTTTACAATCTTCATCTCTTTTACAGAAAGAGAACCAAGCTTATCAAGAATACGATCCTCCATACCTATTTTCCCGATATCATGGAGAATGCCCGCATGGTAAACTATTTCCACCTCTTTTTTAGAAAGTCCCAGCTCTTTTGCAGTAAGTCTCGCAAAACAGGCAACTTTCAAGGAGTGACCATGGCTCTTCCCATCCTTTGCTTCCAGGGCAAGGGCAAACCCTTCCACAATCTGCCGAAGCATGGTGTGCCTCTCCCCGTCGTTGTTCAAGGCTCTGTTCAGTGCAATGGCCCCCTGCTCTCCCAGAGCTGTTACAAGTTCCTGCTCATCGGGCTCAAGTTTTCTGAAATTTGTAAAATATATTGCCAGAATTCCTCTATAAGGACCTGCAATATTAAAAAACATTCCAGTTACAGAACCAACCCGTTTTTTCCCAAGCCTTTCAAGATCTGGAATCCGCTCATCATATCTGGCATCTTCAATAAAAACATCTTTTTCTTCCCTGGGATCAAAAATATTAATAAGTGTTTCATAATCAACCCCAGCAAGACTCTGATAGGTAAAACCATGGGAAATCATAGTCTCTATCTTCTGCTCCATCTCATTGATTATCCAGAAGATGCAACCCTTGGCATATGTTATCTCAGTAATGTTTTCAACTATGCATTCAAGAATCTCCCTTGTGCTTGTACCTGTATGAATTGCCTTGCTTACCTTTGTAAATATTTTAAAATATCGATGATAATCATCTGTCATATAAAATTCTCCATGATTATGAGGAAAAATTGAGCCACACAGCACTGAATCCATTAAAAATAAGCTTCTGCATCTGGGGCACCGCAGAGAGAGCATCTTTTAAAAGAGTTCGTTCACTTTTTTCAAGCAGGGCCGGAGAGATATAATTATCAGGCTCCTGATTCTGCTTGATTTTTTTAAAATTTTCACGAATTTTAAAAATAGTCAGGGTTTCAAACCCGGTCTTAAAAAGATTGCCGTCTTTCTTTGAAATTGCACCTATTTCCACAAGTTTTTCCAAACGGCCCAGGGTTGACGGCTCTTTTATATTATTGTTAATGGCAAAGATACGAAGACCGTTAACTAAATGAACAAGACCGCTGGTTTTCAAATTAACCTGATCCTTATGGGGACCTTTTTGTTCTGTACGAATACGACCAAGGAGCTTAATCGGGGTATCATACTTAAGTTCATCATTGGTGAGCATGTGATTTATCTTTTCAGGATTATTAAACTGATCAAATATTTTGTTCCACAAAATATCCGCCAGGGCATAATTTCCCCAGACCGGCCTGAAGTCAAGAAGAATAGTCATCAGTCTTGCATCATCAGGATCAAAAGAGTCTGCCCATTTTTCCACACTTGCAAGCCAGGAACTTACAGGCCTTCGCCACTTTGGATTTGTTGCCATGACATTGCCAGGACATAGGGCAAAACCGCAGTCATTCAAGCATGTTACAATAATTTCTGCCAGAGTTTTAAAATAAAAATCCACATCTTTGAGATTCTCTTTTTCCGGATCATCATAAATCATGGCATTATCCTGATCAGTTCTTATGGTTTGCTCATGCCTGGCATCACTGCCCATATTTATCCAGCAGTAATCCACAGGTGGAGCTCCCAATCCTTGCTCCTCCATCTCTTTTTCTGCAACCCTTATAACTGCCCTGGTGAGACGTTCGTTAAGTTCCGACATTACCTCAAGTATTACAGGCACCTTTGCCCCCTCGGTTAAAAGCGCATTAAGAACTCCATCTGTCTCACCACTAAGTCTTACAAGCCCTTTCATGGTTTTCCGGGATTCAATGTCCTGAAGAAGTATCAGACCACCCATATCCCTTGATTTTATAAGATCCACAGCAGTTAAAATACCCACCAGCTGCCCCCGTTCCATGACCAGAAGATATTTGGTTTTACTCCTGGTCAGTGCAACAAGGGCCTGACCAATAAACGCATCAGGAGCAATCTCAACAAGATCATGGTTCATTACCTGCTCAACTGTACAATTATTAACGGGATATCTCTGCCTGGTAATCAGGTTATAGACAAAATCTTTTTCCGTCACTATACCCCTGGGAATGTTATGGGAATCAACAACAACAGCCGAGCTGATACCCTTTGCAGCCATTTTTTGTGCAGCAGAAGCTACCTGGTCATCTGTTCTGCAAACAACCACAGAACCTGACATTACCTCGCTTACCCTTTTGTTAAAAAGCGGGAGCTCAAAACCGCCTGAAAGAACAAAATTCTGCTCTGCCAGTATCTTTTCATACAAAATGCGCATACGCTCGGCAAGAATCACATTAAAGTAACCTGAAAACTCAGAATAATTGTGGATAAGATCTTCAAGATCCTCTCTTGCAAGCAGAATACAGACAAGACCATCCTTAGCCCTGGCAGCAGCAGGATAGTTCTGCCGGGAGAGAACCACTGTTTCACTGAAAAAATCACCCTGTTTTCTTAAACCAACAACAGATTCAACGCCCCGTTCATTTGTAACTATAATCTCTGCGAGCCCGGCTGCTATGATAAACAGAGTATCTAAACTTGGATCTCCCTGTTTAAATACATAATTACCGTTTTTGAACTCTTCCACAGAAACCCTGGCTGAAATTGATTCTATAACTTTTATGTCAAGCATACTAAAAGGTTCAATTTCCTGAAGCACCGCTAAAATCTCATGTTTAGTCATAATTCCCTCCAATGCCCCTGGGGACAAAAAATCAAAGATTTTGACAAAAATGGATCGAAAATATTAGGTCAACCTGATATTTTTTACTATTTTGCTGTTTTCAAACTTTTTTATATATTAAGATACCACTCAAAAAAAAATATGTAAACATGGCACTGGATATTTGATATAGATATATTGTAACCGTTCACGGGCTGTATTGTTATCAACCACATATAATCCGTTGAGTTATAAAAGCTTACAGGGTGCTGCAGGTGCAAGGCGTAGGGCACGCATAGGTACTAATGTACTTCAAATGCCCGACTACGCAAGATGCGGTGCCCTGTGAACGTTTATGATATATTTATTGACAATTAAAAAATAATTAGCATTATAGAATGATATATAAATGGAGTTAAAGATTAATCGAAAAATCAAAAAACAGGGGGAAGCAATGAGTGCAAAAGATTATGAGTTTGTGTTTGGCCAATTTGGAAACACAAAAGAGATAAAGGTTAAGGCCAGGGGTGCTGAACTTCTCAACAACCATTATTTGAACAAAGGAACTAATTTTTCAAAAACAGAAAGGGAAAAATTCAACATTGATGGCACACTTCCTCCCCATGCAATAAGTCTAACAGAACAGGTTGATGTCTGTATAAAAATAGCTGATCAAAAATCAGATGATATTGAAAAATATATCTATCTTCGCTCTTTATTTGACAGGAATGTAACCTTAAGCCATGCTGTTCTGGCAAAAAACATTAAAAAATATCTTCCAATTGTTTACACTCCTACTGTTGGTCAGGCATGTGAACAATTTTCAGAAATTGTAAGAAAAGCCGCAGGTATTACATTCTATCCTGGAAATATTGACAGGGCGGAAGAGATACTTTCAAGATACAAGAGCAGTGATATCAGAGTTGCTGTTGTAACAGACAATGCAGGAATACTTGGAATCGGGGATCAGGGAGCCGGCGGGATTAACATCTGCATAGGAAAACTTCAGCTCTACACCCAGGGTGCAGGAATAGCCCCCTGGCACTGTCTTCCCATCTCCCTTGATGTCGGTACAAACAGCCAGACTCTTTTAAACAATCCAACTTACCTTGGTTATAGAAAACAGAGATTGTCTGGAAAAGAATATGATCAATTCATAGAAAAATTTGCCATGGCCTTTAAAAAAGTATTTCCCAACGCCCTCTGCCAATGGGAGGATTTCAGCAAACAAAACGCTTTTACAATAAAGGATGCCTATATTAAAGAACTGGTGTCATTTAATGATGACATTCAGGGTACCGGCTCCATCACACTTGCAGGAGTTCTTGCTGCAATGAAATTAAAAAAAGAAAAACTAAAAACCCAGAAGTTCCTGATATATGGTGCAGGTGCAGGCGGAGTTGGTATTACCGAGCAAATTTTTTCAGCTCTATTGGAAGAGGGAGTGTCTGAAAAAGATGCAAAAAAATGTATATTTACCATGGATTCCAGGGGACTTATAACAAGCGACCATGATCTTGACCCCTACAAGAAAAAATTCGCACAAGACCCAAGTGAGCTTCCATGGTTTAACACCCCTAAGGACAATTCCCTTGAAAATATAGTTAAGCAGGGAAAAATAACTGTACTTATTGGTACTTCAGCACAAACAAATTCATTTACCAAAAAAATAGTGATGCAGATGTGCGAAAACTGTAACCGACCTGTTATTCTACCCATCAGTAATCCAACTGACAAAGCTGAAGCTCATCCCGAGGATATTTACAGATGGAGTGATGGAAAGGCCCTGGTTGCCACAGGAAGCCCTTTTAACCCTGTTATACATAATGGCAGAGAGATCAGAATAGGTCAGTGCAATAATTTCTTTGTATTTCCGGGAATTGGTCTTGGCGTCATTGCCTCGGGAGCAAAAGAGGTTCTTCCATCCTTTTTCACAGCAGCAGCAAAAGCAGTGGTTGCCAATATTGACGAAGATGACCTTGCAGATGGAATTATTCTTCCCAAAATAGATCAGGTCGGAAAAATCTCCAGAGATGTGGCTGTTGAGGTTGGTAAGGCTGCCATAGCTGCCAATGTCTGCAAAAAAGAGCTCCCATTTTCTGAATTTAATCATAATAATGACGAATCAAGACTTGAAACAATCATTGACAACATGAAATGGGAACCCAAATACACAAATTTGATCCCAGTATAACCGGCATACCCTAAGGGCAGAAACTGGCCGGAGCATGATCATCGCTGCCGGCCACAACTAAGAATAATTGACATAATTACCTGACATAAACAAACCACAACTCAAACGGTAACATTAACAGACCTATGTTTCTTCCAACAACTAAAAAAGAATTTACAGCCCTTGGCTGGAAAAAAGCTGATATTATTCTTGTTACAGGTGATACCTATATTGACTCTCCATATACAGGGGTTGCTGTTATAGGCAAGACTCTTGTTAAACAGGGATTCAAAGTGGGAGTAGTTGCCCAGCCTGACATGGAATCTGACATTGACATAACACGGCTGGGAGAACCAGAGCTTTTCTGGGGTATAACATCAGGTTCTGTTGATTCCATGGTGGCAAACTACACAGCCTCAAAAAAATGGAGAAAAAAAGACGATTATACTCCCGGCGGTAAAAACAACCGCCGTCCTGACCGGGCAGTCATTGCATACACCAATCTTGTAAAAAGATATTTCAAACACACCTGCCCCATTGTACTTGGTGGAATTGAAGCAAGCTTAAGAAGAATCTGCCATTATGATTTCTGGTCTAATAAGATAAGACGTTCTATTCTTTTTGATGCAAAGGCTGATTATCTTGTCTACGGCATGGGAGAGGCAGCCGTGGTGCAACTTGCACTGGCCTTGCAGAGGCAAAAAAGAAAGGATGCGAACAATATATGTGAATCTACAAATTACCGGAATGAAAAATCAAGCATCAATAATAGACAATCAGGTTTAAGATCCAATAACCGGCATGGCCGGAGCATGGCTGCTGCATCGGCCAAAAAATCAAAGATTTTAACAAAGAATGAAAGTTATTTAAGTTCAAATTGCTGGACTGACTTTCAGATAAATCATATATCAAAGATCAAAGGTATCTGCTACATATCAAAAACTCCTATTGATGATTATATTGAAATTTTTCCATACAGTGAAGTCTCAAAGGACAAGAAAAAATTCACTGAAAGTTTTCATACTTTCTACAATAACAATGATCCATTAACAGCAAAGGGGATTACCCAGAAACAGGATGCAAGGTATCTTGTACAGAATCCTCCGGCTCTTTACCCTGACATAAAAGAGATGGATAAAATATATGATCTTGAATTTGAAAGAGATGTTCACCCATATTACAAAAAAAACGGCAGGGTAAGGGCCATGGATACAATTCAGTTTTCCATCTCAACCCACCGGGGATGTTATGGAGAATGCAATTTTTGTGCAATTGCCGTGCATGAGGGAAGAACTGTTAGATGGCGAAGTGAAGGTTCCATACTCCGGGAGGTAAAAGCCATTACAAAGCATCCGAAATTTAAGGGAATAATATCTGATGCCGGCGGCCCCACAGCCAATATGTATGGATTTGAATGCAAAAAAAAGCTGACAAAGGGTGCGTGCCGGGATAAAAGATGTCTTTTCCCAACAGTTTGCAAAAGCCTTAAACCTGACCATTCCAATCAGATAAAACTTTTTCAAAAAATAGAAAAAGTAAAAGGCGTAAAAAAGGTATTTGCAAACTCAGGCATAAGATATGATCTTATGGAAAATGATAAGAAAAATGGCATGCGCTTTTTTGAAACAATTTTTGCAAATCATATTTCAGGACAGATGAAGGTGGCACCCGAGCATTCAGAATCTTCTGTTTTAAAACTCATGGCAAAACCTGATGTCAGTGCCCTTATTGAATTTAAAAGAAAATTTGATGCCCTGTCAAAAAAAACCGGCAAAAAACAGTTCCTCACATATTACCTTATTGCAGCCCATCCAGGATGCACCATGGAGGAGATGAGAAAACTGAAAGATTTCACCAGAAACAAACTTAAAATAACTCCAGAGCAGGTGCAGATATTCACACCCACTCCATCCACATATTCCACCCTTATGTATTATACAGAACAAGACCCTTTTACAGGCAGAAAGCTCTTTGTTGAAAAACATCTTCCTGCAAAGGAAAAACAGAAGCATACAATTACAGGCACCATGGCAAAAAAACCTTTTATCAACAAATCATATAAAATTTCAAACAAAAATCAAAACAGCAAAAGGTCTCCTTCATTTGGGCGTAAAAACAGATAATATTGACAAAAAAAAATTCTCCTTTCCAAAAGTACATGCTATCCACGGTCTAAAGACGGCACTGGCATCTGTTCTTGCCTATGGAATAACCACTTTCTTTAATCTGGAATACGGGTACTGGGCACTCTTTTCCACGGTTATTGTAATGCAGGTTTATGTTGCAGATTCCATTAACATGTGTCTCTACAGATTATCAGGCACAATCATTGGTGCAGCACTTGGAGTTGCGGGCCTGCTTATATTTCCGCCAACTGTTCTCTGGACAGGAGTTTCCATATTTCTCTTTATCGGACTCTGCAGCTTTATGACCCATTATAACAAACGGTACAGAATGGCTGCCATTACAGTATCAATTGTAATCATGACAGGACTTGCTGCTCCTGACAAAATAGACTTTGGCCTTGCCAGGGTACTTGAAATTGGAATTGGAATATTTTGTGCTTTTATAGTTTCAGTTCTGATTTTCCCTGTAAGAATGGTGGATCTGCTTAAAAAAAACCTGAAAATACATGCAGAGGAGTGTGCCGACAACTATGATAAACTCTTAAATGCTTTTCTATCCGGGCAGAAAAATGTGGATGAAAATCTTCTTGAAGATCTCAGTCAAAAGGTATGGAAAAATCATGAACTTTATCAAAATATCAAGCGCCATGAAGCTCTGATCTATCCAAAAAAATTCAATAAAAATCTGGCTGCCGCTGTTTCAATCATGGACAGAATGGTTGAACATTTACGAACCATGACCCGAATACTTAACATGACAAAGGGCAAAGAGTTTAAAATTATTATGGACAAGGAGCTGATAAAGCTTGCCGACAAAAGCAAAAAAGCTCTTTTCAAATTGATAAGGAATGATTCTTCAGATGATTTAGGTGAACTTTCCAGGGCTGTAGCAGAAGCAGAGCAAAAACTTAACAGCCTTCGTTCAAAAGGCGTTACCATTCGCTTTGATCTTCAAAAACTGATTCAGGTATACTCCTTTTATCACAGCATGCATTATCTTGCTGAAGATCTTATACAGGCAAATAAAAGGCACTAAGGACTCAGAAGGCAGCAGCACACAAAAATCAGAATGCAGGATTCAATATTGTTGTCCATGACACAGGTGAAATTTATATGAAAGTCCTTCCAACTATTTGAAATCAAATGACTTTCATTCTTTGTTGTGGCCGATGCAGTAACCATGCTCCGGCCAGTTTCTGCCCTTTAGGGTATGCCGGTTATATTAAATCCCGGGTACTGAATAGAAACAATTAATGATCTGAATCACACGTAAACCTGTTTAGGCATACCTTCAGATTAAATCCTGGCATGTCCAGGTTAGGAGAAAAAACATGAAAGTATCACAACAAAA
>JAYEHB010000371.1:0-6110 GCA_034659375.1 Thermodesulfobacteriota bacterium | reverse complement strand
CAGTAATCTAAATTAATCGTTGATAAAACAATGAAAAGTGGTATGTTTAGGAATATAACGTGGGAGTTTTGGAAGTGATAAATTTACAAAAACAGATGGATTACTGGAGCCGAAGATGATATTTTAACGGCTGATATTTTAATACAAAGAGACAGGCTTTTACATGGATTATTTTTTGGAAATTCCCTAAGATACTGACCCGAGTCCTTTTACATCCTGCCGCTTCTCATGATTGATATCAGCAGCCAGAAGCCCATGGCACCTGCAACCAGAAAACCTATCAGTCCGATAACAGGAATTTCATGCCACTTGGGTGGAATCCCAGAAAGAACAATAAGACCCGAGCCCATCACCAGGGATGCCAGAACAATGGCAAAGGAAATCCTATTGCTGATTCGTTCGTGGGCGGCAAGCATCGGCTCTAATCCACGATGTTCAAACTCCATTTTTATTTTGCCCTGCCTGGCCAGTTTAAGAATTCTCCTGGTTTCTCCAGGAATATCTTTTAAGAGTTGAAAAAGTTCGGTCCCTGAATTTGCTATCTCTTTTGCAATTTGGTCGGGTTTAATGCGGTTGAACTGAATGTGTTTAATAAATGGTGTAGCCTGTTCGATAACATCTAAATCAGGATCAAGTCCTCGACCGACTCCCTCCACCGTACCCAGGGCCTTGATCATTAAGAAGAGATCGGGAGGAATACCCATACGATGTTTTGCTGCCGTCTCCAGGAGCTGATTTAACATTGCCCCCAGTGCCACATCTTTTAAAGGACGGTAGCAATGCTGATCCATAAAATCAGCCACATCTCTTTCCAGGGAATGATAGTCAGGCTCATCATCCGAGATAGTGAGCTTTAGCAGTATTTTTGCTGCATTTTTCTCATTCCGATGCACGACACTTATGATCAGATCTGCGAAATCTTCCCGGGTTTCCAGATTAAGTCTTCCCATCATGCCAAAATCTATGTAGCAGATGACATTATCAGGCAGGATAAAAATATTGCCCGGATGTGGATCAGCATGGAAAAAACCATGGACAAAAATTTGCTTCATAATCAGAACAATACCTTGCCGGGCAATTATTTTTCGGTCCAGTCCCTTTTTCCCCAACCGATCAATATCGGAAATCTTAACACCACGTATATGATCCATGGTCAGAACCCGTGATGTGGTTGTCTGGCGATAAACCTGGGGCACATAAATTCCTGGTTCATTCTTAAACTGCCTGGCAAATCGTTCCATGTATGAGGCTTCCATGGTGTAGTCCATTTCTTTTTCCAAAGTGCGGGCAAACTCTTCAACGACCCTGGTGGGATGCTGGATATCCCATCCTTCGATATGACGCTCCATCAAGCCTGCCAGGTGCATCATGATCTCAAGATCCACTTCAATGGTACGCTGAATATTGGGACGCTGAACCTTGACAACCACATTTTTTCCATCAGGCATTTCTGCTTTATGAACTTGACCGATAGAAGCGGCGGCAAGGGGGTGTTCATCGAAACTTGCAAACATTATGTCAATTGATTCTTTGAGCTCATCTTTAATGACTGCTGCAACTTCCGGGAATGGGAATGGGGGCACATCATCCTGAAGTCTTGACAACTCCTGCATAAAATTAACCGGCAGCAGGTCGGGTCGGGTGGAGAGAATCTGCCCCATCTTAAGAAAGGTGGGGCCAAGCTCTTCCAAAACCATCCTTACCCGAACAGCACTGGAAAGTGTCTCGATTTTTTCCCGGTGTTTACGGGAAATCATCTGCCATCCAATTTCCAGGTATTGTTCAATTTTAAGCACGTCAATCAGATTCCCAAAACCGTATTTAAACAGCACTGTAAGGATTTGCCTGTAACGCTGTATGTGACGGTAGGTACGCCCAATAGTTCCAATTTTTAAAAATGCCAATTTGGTCTCCTTGTTTTGTAATCAATTTTACAATAATCAACGTCAGTAAGTAAAGGAAATTGTAATTATTGCCCAGAGCACCGCCCAGATGAAGAATGACATCAAAACCAGTTTTCCCTGCCTTGCCGCCATACAGAAGCCGCCATTTTCGTTCGTATATAACCGGCACGGCCGGAGCATGGTTTCCGCATCGGCCACAACAAAATATGAAAGTCATGCGATTGCAATACGTTGGACGGACTTTCATATAACCGGCACGGCCGGAGCGTGGTTTCCGCATCGGCCACAACAAAGTTAAAAAGTCTATCATTGCAGTCGTTTGGACGGACTTTCATATAAACAGCGAGACCATGTTCATTTTTAATTTGATTGTCCCAGCCCCTGGATTCCTGGAGACCTCTTAATTGTCCTTCTTTTGAAGGCCGTCCTTTGCCCCTTTCAACATCCCGGAAATGGCTCCCTTTGCAAGGTTCATGGATTTTTTCCCAAGCACCATGGCCTCCTCTGCCATGGAACTGGTTACCTTGCCGGCAGATTTTACAGTTGTTTGAGAGACATTTTTGCCTGATTCCTTTACTATTTTGCCTGATTCCTTTATTATTTTGCCTGATTCCTTTATTATTTCAGCAATTTTTTTCGTTGAATGGCCGGCCTTTTCTCTTAAAACAGAAGTCGTTTTTTCAGATTGTTTCACAAGGTCGGTTAATACATCCCTTGCCGTTTCTTCCGAGCGTCTTGCTACCTGAAGGGCAGTTTCTATAAAAAGCTCTTCGATTGTCCCAAGATCTTTCTTTGTTGCAGTAACATCCTCGTGAACAAATTCCTTTGTCCTCTCTCCAATAGATTCTGCAGCCGAGGTAATCCCTTTTTGTACCCCTTTAAAAGAACCCAGAGCAACATCTTTAACCTCTTTACCGCTCTCCTCGGCAGCTTCCACAGCACCGGATATGATTTTTTCTACAATGTCCTTTACTCTGTCTTTCCTGAACCGACCCTCTTTCAGTGCCTTTTCCGTGGCAGCACTGGTAATATGTGTCACTGTTTCTTTTACATCTTTGCCGTAGTCAATGGTATTTTTGACTGCCTCTTTAACTGTCTCTTTTGTCAAACCCAACAGCTCCGTACTCTCCAGCTTGATATAGGTTGAGGCAGACTCTATCTGATTTCTGGTTTCTTCGGAAAATGTTTCCCCTGCCTCTTTTGCTCCCTTAAGGGTTTCTCTAACAGATTGAGCCAGTTTGGCTTTTTCTGCTGAAAGTTTTGTTTCAATATCCTGCGTTTTTTTTCTGACAACATGAATCTCCTGATCCATATGGCTGCGAACGCCGTCTACGGTTCCTTTTAGAGCAGCCTTAATATTTTCCGCTGCCTCGGTTTCAGCCGTCCTTAATTCTTCTACAGCCGCAGTCAGGGCATCCCTTCCAATGGGCCGGATTTCTTCTACTCCATATTTGCCCTCAGCTATTGCATCAGATACTGCATTTTTGACTAGGGCGTAAATTTTTTCCGATGTGACTTCCCCTGTCTCCTTAGCCTGTTTTAATTCTTCCGTAATACGATCTTTCATTTGATTTTCAGACATGATTTCTGCTCCTTAAAGTTTAGTAATGTTATTGGGCATCCTTCATATCACCTCAAAAGTACTTTACACTCTTTTGGGAAAAATCCCTGTTAAATAGGGAGTAGCTCCAGAAAGTGTAAGGTACTTATGAAGGATGCCTGTTATTGACTCAACTTTCTGACCTTGTTTTTACCGGTTAAAGTCTCAAAACCCTATCGGGGTCAGGCTTAACAATGAATTGATAATTCATAATTCATAATTGATTAGTGACCCCACGCAGCGCCCAGGCCTTGACATGCACAATCCAGAAAGTTGAGTTATTGATTATAAACCAATTCTACGTTTCATTTTCCGGGCCCTTTCCCATAACTCCAGGTTGGACACCCACGCCCTCCATTTTTCAACCTCCAGAGAGGTATAGCTGTTAAAGGCATGGAATTCCTTCGGGAATACGTCTGGTATGGTAAAACGCCTGGTTTCTTTTTGTTCCGGCATAGTTTCCATCTCACAGGCAGTCTGTTCATGTGCTTCGCTTACCATGAGATGGAGACGGTTCAGTATATTGACCTCGCTTGTCCCGGCATCCATGTCCAGGGCAAGGAGATTTAGATCAGGAAACATCTCCTTTAATTTTTTTTCCATCCCTTTTCCGGTAATGTGATTGGAAATGCAGCCAAAGGGCTGGAGACATACTATATTGCTTGTTCCCTCCCTGAGCATGGCTATCATTTCAGCAGTAAGGAGCCATCCTTCACCGAACTGGTTGACCAGACTGACAATTTCATCGGTTATTTCTGACAGCTCTTTTAGATCATGGATCTTTCTATAAAACCGAAACTCCCGCATAACCCGTTCAATTTGGACAAGATGGTATTTTGAGTATATCTCCAGCAGACTGTATTTGATACGATCAACAAAAGATCGTTTAAAAAAGGCCTTCTGGTCATAGGTCTCGTTGATAAAGAACTGGCTGAAAAAACTTTGTATTGGAGGAAGATCAACTTCCACTCCCTGGCTGGAGAGCCACTCAATAATATTTCCATTGGAAAAAAAATTGTATTTAACAAATATTTCTCCAACTATCCCGATTCTTGGAACAAATCTGTTGTTGATCTCAATGTTGTTGAAATCATCCACGGCTTTTATAAGAAGATTAAGAAGATAATGGTAATCTGCGTCCTCTATGCCTCTCTCCATTTGAGAAAGGTATTTGCCATGCAGGTTTTTTGATGTTCCCGCCACCTTTTCCCTGACCATGGTGGAGAGGTACATCCGGGCCAGTGGATCAGCAAAAATAATTCCCAGGCCATTCGTTTGAAAAGACCCTTTTCATTGATTTCAAATCCAGGCTGGGGATTGATCTCCTTATTGGAGATGGCGATTACAGGTACCTCATCCAGCCCGGCATCAAACAGTCCTTTTTTGATAAGAGAGACATAGGCTGATGCACGGCATTGACCACCGGTCTGGGTCAAAATAACAGCAGTTTTTTCGGGGTCATACCCGCCCGGCTGAAAGGCTTTGATGATGTCTCCTGCAACAAGTACAGCCGGGTAGCACATATCGTTGTTGATATTTTTAAGCCCAAACTCCACTGATGACCTGTCCTGGGGCGGGAGGACTTCAACCTTGTAACCCAGGGGCCTGAAAGCAGAAGGGAGCAGAGGTGAATAAAATGGTGAAAAATAAGGGGCAATCAGGACTCTTTCCCTGTCCTTATTCATAAATATCCTGTTTGTTTCTTTTCTGGTGTTCCCTGTTATCTTTATTTTGCCGTTATTTTCTTTCACAGCATCCAGCATGGAGCGCAGCCTGATTTTGACCGCACCAAGGTTGGCTATCTCATCCATTTTAATCAAGGTATGGATTTTTTCTCCGTGGTAAAAAGAAAAAAATATGTTTAAAATGTCAGTCTTCATTGTGTAATCCTGTTTATATGAAAATTCGTCCAGGCGACTGAATGCATAGCCAATGGCTCTGGCAGTAAGGGAGACATCTTTGGACTGGAAAACTTTTTTTCTATGCCTTCCCTTAAAATTGAGTCAAGGATATGTACCTCTTGCTCAAAGAAATCGTTTTGAATACTTTTGGCAGCAGGCAGGTATTTATCTATTCCTTCCCGATCCAGATTAAGGATATTTATTGCCTGATGTATATATCTGAATTTGGTACGGAAAAAAACAGTGAACTTAGCTTCAGGAAAAATTTCATTACCCACAGATAATGAAATTTTTTTTAAAATATCTTCTGCCTCCTGCCTGAGAACTTCCAGATAAACCCGGTCTTTGCTTCCAAAATAGTTATATATGGTACCCTTGGCCACTCTTGCCATGCGTGCAATCTCATTAAGGCTTGTCTTTGTAGGCTAAGTCGTAAGCAGGTGCCAATTGCCACTGGTGTTGACTATCGAGCATGAATCCAAAATTTTTAGAATGATCGTCATGATTACGTGCAACAATATTAAAAGCCATGCGTTTAAATATTTGCATTGCATCATCCAGACTTAATTTAAGCTCTTATCTAATTAAAGTAGCAATTCGATCACACTATAAACTATATTCTTCTATAATACAATTCATTTTTTTAAGTACATCTATTGTGATATTAAATGCAATATACAGGCTTAAAGAGTATTAATATGCACA